>WYEN01000086.1 GCA_009903825.1 Desulfurococcales archaeon | reverse complement strand
AAGATCGTTTATTATGTTCTTGGTCATAGAATTCTTCTTAAAGAAGGTTATTATGAGAAGATCGATATATATGATTATATAAGAAAAGTTCTTTCAAAAATTGAGGTTCCTAAGATATGAAGATAAAATTAACTCCTTTCGGAGCTGGTCTGACAGCTTCTGTCATATTTATATTTCTCACCTCTATTTTTCTTAAAGATCTTTTCTTGCTAATATTAGGTCTCGCACTAATGATCACGATCGTTATAGATTATTTTGTAGCGGTCTATTTAGAAAGAAGATGTTTTTTCGAGACATATGTAGATAGCGATAGAATATGGGTTTGGGAGAGCGGTAGAATAGAGATCATATCTAGATCATGTCTTTTAGAACATGATATAAAAATTGTCAAGCCTTTGACATTAAAGATGATTGAGAAAATTGATAGAGATAGTCATAGAATTGTTTTAGATGTAAGATTCGAATACTCAGGAACATATAAGATAGAGGTTCTCAACATGATCATATATAGCTTCCTAAAGATCTTTCAGATACATAGGCATGTGGCTGTCAACAAAACATTTATAGTGTATCCAGAATATGTCTATTGGCTGGGAAGGATCGCATATGCTTTATTTGGTGAAGGCTTAGAAGGAGCCTCATCTTCACATCCAGGAGGATCTTTAGAGATTCTCTCAATAAAATCATTGTTAAGAACTGCCGCCGGCGAATATTATGAGACGAGAGAATATGTGCCTGGAGATGAGCTGAGAAGAATTGATTGGAAAGCGACTGCAAGAGCTATGAAGATGATGATAAAAGATCTTAGGGAGCTGGGTGGAGAAGGTGTTATGTTTGTTTACGACCCTAGATGCTCAGGATCTTATACTTGTGATAGTATTGTCTCAACAATATTTTCTGTGGCGTTAACAATTTATCAAGAAAAGATCTCTCCGTTATATGTTTATAATATTTATGAGAAGAAAATATATAGATATAAAGATCCAGAGAGATTTCTTGTTTCTCTAGCTGAGGATGTTATTATGAAGATAATAATGAATAAATTGTCAAAGGATTTATACGAGTATGTGTCTCCATCAGAGTTTAAAAAATTGTTAAGTCTCCTAGAAGGCTCGTTAAAAGAGACAGAATATATTCGTATGAAGGATCTGGATGAGAAATTGTTTACATTATTAAGAGGAGCATTAATAGTCTCGGACATCTTGAACGGATCTTCATATATTATTGATCTTGTTAATATGATGAAAGATCGTTCTTTTGAGAAGATAGCGATAGTTCCTGAGAAGCCTTGGAGAGATCTTGATAATTTAGAGGATAAATACCTTGGCTACAAGACATACTCTTATGTAATAAATGATCTTAAAAGATCTGGTTTTAAGATCTATGTTAAAAAGAAAGGAGGTTTCGAAATTTTATGATGAGAACTTTTTTATATCTACTTATGCTCACATTATCTCTGACAATTATTCATCAAATGATCATTCTGGCATATTCTGGAGATAATCTGTCTGAGATTGACAGCCTGGTATCATCTATTATGAAAGATCTTGAGTATCTTGAGAGTAGAGAGGTGAACGTCTCAAGTCTTATTCAAAGGGTTAATGAGGATATAAAAGGTCTTGAGAAAGATCCTGGCAACGCCACCTATATAAAAGATCTTGAGAGTATAAGAGATGAGATTAAAGCTCTCAAGTCTGATGCTGAGAACATATATATCATTAATAATATTATTAGATATTCTACTGCTGTTGGAATAGGTCTTGTTCCTGTTGCTGTATATATTCTTCTCCCAAGGATCTATCTGTACATATGGTATAGAACTAGAAGAAGATGGATTGTCCAGGTGAGAAAATAATGATTCTTGACGAAGAGGTTTTCGCAGTGTTGATGGCCGTTGTGATAATAGGGTCTGTGCTTGGCATAGTGAATATTATCCATATATCTTCTGGAGAAAGTTTTACTGCAATAGGTCTTTTAAATGAGGATTGTAAAATAGGCACTTATCCTAAACAGGTTCTGGAGAATACTAACATAACATTATGTATATACGTCTATAATCATATGGGAAGACCTGTATATTATAAGGTTGTGTATAAAATAGGTGGCGAAAAGGATCTTCCGACAAACACTTCGCCATCCTCCATGCCTGAGGTCATGTCTTGGAGAGGCGTTCTTGATAATGATGAGAATCACACCTTTAAAATCTTGATACCTATACCATCCTACGATAAGTCTTTTGATAACAAGACTGCTCTAATATTTGAGCTATGGATCTATGACACCTCATCTGATAAATGGGTTTACACAGGTGAGTGGGTTCATCTATATATACAGGTTCTCAAGAGGTCGTGAACATGAGTAGAAGAGCTGTTGAGAAAAAAATTTTTCTTGAGGATTATGTGAAGAGAACATATGGTGATAAAGATCTTTATAAGAATCTTGTGAAGCTCTATAAGGATTATAGAGATGGAAAGATAATACTGTTAGATCCTGATCCTCCTCAGAGTATGTTTAGATACGTTTTAAGACCTGATTATAGTCTGTGGCTCTGGACAGTGATCATATTGACATTATTGGGAGTATCTCTCGTGTATCTAACAAGCTTAGCAGGTTTTCTAATGCCTCTCAGATATGTGATAGGATCCTTATTAATATTATTTATACCAGGATATGTTCTCGTGGAGGCATTATATCCAGGTGAGAAGGATCTTTCGCCTCTCGAGAGACTTGCACTATCAATAGGATTGTCTCTGGCCATAGTTCCTCTGATAGGTCTTATACTCAACTATACTCCATGGGGGATCAGGCTAGATCCTATAA
>WYEN01000105.1 GCA_009903825.1 Desulfurococcales archaeon | reverse complement strand
AAGATTCTTGGTGGTGTGGGAAGTATTATGATGCTACTTGTAATAGCTCCTCATGTTGGAATAGCACTTTTTATAATAGGGCTGGTTCTCGTGTTTATCTCTCTGAAATATATTGCTGATGAAGTGAATGATCAGAAGATTTTTAATTATGCTCTTGCAGCGCTCATCATATCTATTATAGGGATTATAGCATTAGTGTTTCTAATGATATTAATAGGATTATCATTATTCGGAGTATTCTCTATAACAGGTTATACAGAGATTATTAAAAAGATCTCTGGAGGCCCTATTGAACATATAACTATAACTCCTTCTTATCCTCCCATTCCAGTCCCTAAGGCTCCACTTGTTATATTGATTATACTTGTGATAACAGTATTAATCGCGTGGGGTCTCACAATAGCATCAGCCTATTTTATTAGAAACAGTTATAATCTTGTTGCGAAATATACTGGAGTAGGATTATTCTCAACATCAGGATTATTATATCTCATAGGTGCAGGCCTTATAATATTATTTGGCATAGGCTTTATACTGATTTTAATAGGGCTGATCCTGCAGATCATAGCGTTCTTCTCTCTCCCAGAAAAGATCCAGCCTCAGGCCATTATGGCTTAAAAAGATCTTTTTAATCATATTTATAAGAAATATGATCTTTCTTCTGATGATTTCATTTTATTCCCCGAGATAATTATCATTAAAAAATTGTTTAGTAAGATGATTATAGGTGGCTTTATGGAGATTATAGGCGTTATACATCTTCCACGTCTCCCATCTACAACCATAAGATCTGAGAGGAGAATTGAGGAGACAATTGATCAGGCTGTTAAAGAGGCTTCAACACTTGAGAAGCTAGGCTATGACGGCGTCATAATAGAGAATTATGGAGACAAGCCTTATATGAAGAGAGTCTCTGATCCATTGACAATAGCCTCTCTAGCTGTGATAACTCGAGAAGTCGTTAGAAACACATCTCTGAAAGTTGGTGTGAGCGTATTGAGAAACTCTGGCAGAGAGGCCTACTCGATCGCTGTTGCCTCAGGAGCGAGATTCGTCAGAATAAACAGTCTTGTGGAGACATTGATCACAGACACAGGCTTTATAGAGCCTGAAGCTCCAAATCTAAGAGATCTATCCGTAAACTATCCTGGGATAGAGATATACGGCGACATATTAGTTAAACATGCTGTAAGTCTCACAGCATTATCAAGATATAGCTTTCTTGCTAATACTATATTAGGTAGTATCGTCGGAGGATACCCTCTATCAGACATGCTGAGAGATCTTATCCAAGATCTTACTGAGAGAGCTTTGGTACATAAGATTATTGTGACAGGTCTCAAAACAGGATCTCCCCCAGACCCTGGTCTAGTAGCAGCTGTCAAAAAAGTCTCAGATAAGCCTGTGATACTAGGGAGCGGTGCAGACCCTTCTAACATAAAAAACTATATAAAACATATTGATGGAGTTATAATAGGCTCATATATAAAGAGAGATGGTAAAGCAGGAAACCCTTTGGATGAGAACAGAGCGAGAATATTTATTGAGACAGTCAAAAATCTTCTAAAAAAATAGCCATAGGATACAGCTGATTAATAACAACACTTTTAATAAATATAATAATACTGATTATATGTTCATAAGATCATTATCAGCTCTGAGGCATGCGTATATATTATCTCTATTCAATATGAGAAAACATTTGTAATAATCATTTTCATCTTTAATACACTGTTTAAACTATTGTTTTTCTTCTTGTTGATATAATAATCTTATTCTCAATGAAGACTTCATCAAAAGATCCGTAGTAATACTGATCTAGAGATCTACTGATTACACGGGTCAGCTATAAAATGATGATTCTAAAAGATTCTTAGCATGAAGAATACTGATAATGAAATTAGAAATGCTATTGTTATTGAATAGATCCAGTTTATCATGATTCTTCTAATGATCTTTCTGGCTCCTAAAGATGCTCCTGTCAAAACTGTTGTTGCATACGATAGTGTTATGATGAAAGTGTATGAGATAGGTATTCCAATAGTATTTGCTATTATCAACATGACAAGTGTTGAGAGAGTTATTGAGTAGTGTCTTGATATTGTCATAAGAATCTTTTCATAAATGTTTTTATATTTATCAGGTCTTGCCAATAGTATCAACAATGATGCTGGGGAAAAAATCATGTATAAAAGATTTTGATGACATGTCATGCTGCTTAAAAAACCAATGTTGTTTCCAGCCAGCAGGATGCTTATCGTTAGATAAGTTGTTGTTGAAAAGATCTTGTAGAGAAAAAGCGTTTTGATAAGATCTCTTTTTTGAAGATTTAAGACTTTGGTTATAAAGATCCTTAATATTATCGTGAGAATAATCGATAGAGCTCCAAGTATGATCCATGTCTCGAAAACTCTTATGATCCATTCTGAGACAGGTCTACCAGAGATCATGTATATGCCTGCTGTTGAGAAGACTAGAGCCATAGTCGCTGATAATGATGTTCCTGTAAATGTCGCTATCAGAATGCTAATGATCAATCCTGTGAATAATGATATCAGCTCTGGATAAGCCGATGATTGGTCATTTGTTGAACATGTTGTTGGCGGAGTGATCATGTTGCTAAACAATATGATCCCTATGATGTTGCTGAGGGCAATCATATAGATGACATGATCTGTTTTTAGACCAAGATATTTTAACAAGCTTATAAATGTGATCGAGTTGTTTATTGATAATAACGTTCCTGATAATATGCTTAAGATTGTTATTATGGGTTCTAGGCTCATCAGAGGATCCTTTCAAATTTTAAGGGCATAGATCATTCTTCCGATCGTGTGTGAAATATCTTCTGAAGCATCTGCTATATCATCGATAGCTCTGACAAGCTCGATAAGATGTGTGAACTCCAGCGGGCTCATCATCTTGTGTTGAGAATATATCTTGTCAAGAATATGATTCTTCTCGTCATCAACACGATCTTCTATAATGTCAATCTCTTTCTCAAGTCTGCTCAGAGTCTCAACATCTCTAAAGCCTTTCTCAAACATCTTTTGAAGTCTCTCAAGACCTGATCTTGTGAGCATAAGTGTTCTCCCAAGATCTTTGTATACATCTGTTATATAAGGATTCTCACGAATACCACTTCTAGATCCCCTCAAAAGCTCCATAGCAATGAAATAAAGATGATCCTCTACGTCATCAGTCTTATTAATTATATAATGAAGATCAGGAACTAAAGTGATTGTTAAAGAGCCTTTGGCAAGTCTTTTAAGAGCCTCCTCAGCTATCCCATCAGCATCCTTCTCCAAGATAACAACTTCATTGGCAAGCCTAGCGATCTCATCATTAGAGAGCTTCTCAGAAAACATTTTATAAACAATATCACAAGACTCAAGACTTATAGAAACATGTCTAGACAACATTCTGAAAATCTCTATGTCATCACCCAAAGCCTTCTCAAAAAATCTCTTGAGAAATCTACTCATCATCACACATTGAAATAGATGACAAGAAAAGAAATAAATATATTCTTTCAAGAAATATTGATCTATTGATGATCTATTTTAGATCTCAGGGAAAGATCTGAAGTAATACTGATCTCGGGATCTTACTTTTGTTTTGACTAGCTTTTTTTAGACTGATCTTTTTCTTCTCCTGTTAGTTTTTTGATTAGTTTGTAGAATGAGAGATAGCTCGTGTATGTCTCTATTCTCTTAGGCTCTTCTTTTCCAAGGCTTTTTCTAAGTTCTATTGTATAGATCCTGTGTCTTCTTATGAGGTCTATGACTGGTCTCTCGATCTCTATGAATCTCTGCCACAGTCTTCTTATTGGGATCCCTTCTTTATAAGGCTTTACATATCTCTCGATAAAATATTTTCTGGCTTCATCAATGTCTGCCTGTGTCAGCTCTGTGAATCTCTTCTTCCCAGATCTGTATAATGCTATCCAATGTATGATCGTTGGCTTGGTGTAGACTTTGCCTTCTGTCTTCAGCTTCTCCATTGTTCTCTTAACTTTTCTTCTCACGTCTTCAACATATTCTCTTGCCACAGCAACTTTAAGCTTGTGATAAAGCTGGATCATGTCTTTCAAAGATTTTATCTGTGAATCAAGTACTACACTCATCACAGCTGAGTCTGCAGTTTTTTTAAGCTTCTCAAACACCTCGATGACTCTGTTGAAAGCCTCTGAGATGTCAAGATCTCTTACAAGCTCAAGTCTCCAACCTCTCTCAGCAAAGAATCTTATCAGCTTCTCATAATGCTCAGGATCTGCACATACACGATCGATGCTCTCAGCAACCATAATACTGATCTTGTTCACCTCCATAATCTTGATCGCTGACTGAAAAATAATTCTCTGAAAAGGATCCTCCACACGTGAGACGCCAATCTCATCCAATCGTATACACATATAACCCTTCTTATCACAATAGTCACGGATGACAAACCACTGATTATCAGGATTCTCATCCTCCTGACTGATCCTGATGTAGGCAATAGCCTGAATCAAAAGAGCCTCCGAATATATCGCTTGGGCACCCAATATTTAAAAATTTTTCGGTTCAGACAACAGAAAAAGATCCTAGGAAGAAAGAATCGATCTGCCTGATCTTTTCAGTCCCGCCCCCAACAGAAAAAGATGCATTGAAAAGATCGCTGAAAAAGATCATTAAGATCCTTGATCATAAGAATAGAGCCTATAATCCGCCAGAGAATTATACACAAAACCTCAGCACAGAAAAAACAAGCAACTACAAAGCCGAAGAGATGAACTTACAGAGTCAATCTCGTAGAAAACATGTAGGCTAAAAGATCTTTTTCAATGAAATGATATATGATAATGATCATAATATTTTTATCGAGAGCCTCCCATGGTCATTTATAACAATCGTGGCGATTTTAAAGAATTTAAGAAATACCCGTTAGACGGTTTGCTTTTCAACTGTTTTATACATACTATATCGTGATGAAAATTCTGATGAACATAGTTATTACTGAGTTATCGTTAATATTAGTGAGGCTGTTAGGAGAGATGTATGAGAAATATGTTGAAGAAGATGAGATGAGTATTCTTAAGAAGAGGCTTAGAAGACTCTCTCGTCGATTGACAGGAAAGATAGATCCTGCTGTTATAACTAGTATTGTGAGAGAAGATAGAGAGAAACATTAAACTATCTATTTTACAGATCGATGTTGCTTTCTATGCTACTTCGCTATTGTGAGGAAGCTTCTCAATATTCTTAACAAGACTTCTATTTTTTATATAGATAGATGAATATAGAATAAAATTGATATGGTCAGAAAAAGATGATTGTTATTCCTAAGAAACTTTACGATGAGCTTGAGAGAAGAGGCTTAGACGTCTCTTCATTTATCATAGATCTTTTGGTGAAAGCTCTGAACCTAGATCCTGATGTAGCGGCTGAGTCTCATCTAGAGCTTTCATTGAGATATCTTGAGGAGGGAAAGACTCTCGTTGATAAAGATCCTGTTCAAGCATCTGAGAAGCTTTATAAAGCAGCAGAGGAGGCTGTGAAAGCTATCACAATACATCTAGGCTTGAAAAGCATTCTTGAGAGTGTTGAGAAGAGAGGTAGATGGACTGTGACAGAGCTTGAGAAGGCGGTCATAAAGATCTCTGAGAAGCTAGGGAGATGGTTTATCTCTGCATGGGACTCTGCATGGGCTTTACACGTGTGGGGTTTTCATGAGGCGAAATTCGATGATGAAGACGTGAGAGAAAGACTGCCGGATGTTGAAAAAATAGTTCTGGAGGCTCAGAGCCTTATTAAAAAAGACAAGTTATAATCTTTAAACAAGATCCTTAGTTATCTAGAACATATATCTCTACTATTCAATTGACCTGACTTCATCTCCGCCCTTAGAGGTGAGCCCTTCGGCTGTAAAGATCTTATTTAAATGTTTCAACACTTATATAAGTAAGTGATCAGTCTTTGTAGAGAATTTCTGTGAAATAAAGATTCGATATCATAATCTTATTTTAGAAGGAATAAGATGAACGTTTCAAAAAGTCTTAACATCTTTTGTGAGCCTGTCGGGAGACAGGTAAAAATTTTAAACTTTAAAAGGCGGCTAAATATTAGGTCGTCAACCTCATAACATTCAGCTGTTTATCAAAACATCTTTAGCTCTACTGCGACTTAACATAAATTCTAAAAATATATTTGTATCTATCAAGTAAATTTTTCAGGCAGCCTTGAGATCCATATATCTTTTATCATATGTTGAAGCTCTACAGAATCAAATTTGACATCAGATAAAATACCTTTGATCGCCTCTATAGGATCTCCCTCAAATGAGATCTGTTCTTTCTCAACTAGAGATATCCATTTTAAAATGGCGTCTTCAACCGCCCTACTAATCGCACCTTTACTATATCCATATCTTCTCATAGCTAATTCTCTAAATTTTAGCTCTAATTTTTTATCAATTTTAGCCTTAATCACAAAAGTCCCTAAGTACATATGGTGTTGTAGACATATAAATCTACTGTTGAAACATTATTATTATTGTTTTACGTATTTTCAAGATTTTTTCCAAAAGATCTTCAGTCTCCGAATTTATGAATAGTATATAGTTAATCTGCTTCACTTGAGAAAGACACAGATCTTACGGTTTTATGTCTTATTGCATCTACTCGATCATTATTTTATACCTCTAAATCCCAGAAATATTTGCATACACCGTTTCAACAGATATCTACTGTAGCTTTTTCGTATTACTCAATTTTGACTCGAGATCTTGAACAATCAAGGTCGAAAAAATTTCTTATAATAAATAAATCACGCAAAGACAAAGATGAGTTTTATATAACTCTATGGTCATTTAAATTGACGGAGACATGAGCTCTAATAACGATAGCACTGATTCTTTTAGAAGGATCGATATTGATAGACTTAGGATAAAGGTTGATCTGGCTCCTGATCTCAGAGTAAAGTTTGTAGGTAGAGATCTTGCTCTTAGAAAAATTATTGATTGGGCTGAGAGAGGAGTTAGCGCTCCTATAGTCGTCTACGGGCCTGAGGGCTGTGGAAAGACAACCTGGCTTAGACAATCCGTGGAGATATTGAAGGTCATGAATTATAAAGTTGTCTACATAAATCTCATGGAAAGATCTTTGGATAAAGCTCTTGTCTATTCAGAAGATCTTAAGGATCTTGTCAGAGAGTTTATCAGCGGAACATTAGAGATGCTAGGAGCACCATTAAGCAGCGCCATAGCTAGGCTCATAGATCTTGCGCCAGCAATAGCTCACGAGATGATCAAGAGATTTCGAAAGCCTAAGATAGCTATTTTAATTGATGAAGCTTTTCAAATCATGAGGCCGGAGGAGGCAGCCGTCTACGTAAAGACGTTGTTAAACATAATAGAACATCCCTCAGCAGAATACGATAGAATAATAGCTGTGGTAGCCACCAGCGAGGGAAGATCTAGGTCTGAGATCGGTAGACATAGATGGGCTCATCTAATGCCTATGTGGAACATGTCTAAAAATGACTTTAGAGAACTCTATGATCAGACGCCTGGTGAGAAGCCTTCTTTCGAAGATGTCTGGAGGATCACAGGGGGAAATCCGTGGGTCTTCAGAGAGCTCTATATGGCGAAATGGAATATTAATGAAGTCATCATTGAGACGACAAGATCCAAAGATCTTACGCCATATTTCGTGGATAGATGGAGAAGTCATCTTGAGAAGGCTATAGAAGATCCTGATCATCTGTGGCATAAAGATGTTCCGAAAGAACTTATAGATGAGATGATCAAGAGAAATCTCATAATCTATAACATGTATGAGAGAGACCCTGTGCTCTGGATCGATCAGCCTCCACCTAGAAAGGATCTTGAGATAGGAGTTGGAGAGGAAGTTGCCTGGCAGACTCCTCTACATAGAGAATCCGTGAGAAGAGCTTTAGAGAAGATGAAAAAGACCGATCAAAAATAAAATCTCTCATCTAAACAGAGGATCTCTTCTCACTTAATTCCACAAGTCTTCTTGTCAACGTATTTATCACATTATCTCTCAGCTGATCAAGACTATGTTTAATATATTTTGTATCCTCTTTCACCTCTAAGATCTTTTTATCAAAATCTGTTTTCAAGTCTGATATTTTCTTATCAACCTCTCCTCTCAAATTTTTAAATTCTTCTCCTAACTCTACAATTCTCTTCTCTATAAGATCTATTCTCATTGATAAACTATCTATTTTAGTTGATAAACCTTTTTCTACAGAATCTATTTTAGCTAATAACCCTCTTTCTACAGAGTCTACTCTAGCTAATAATTCTTTTTCTACAGAATCTACTCTCTTCTCAACAGCTTCAACTCTTTTCTCTAAAGCTTCAACTCTCTTCTCCACAGCCTCTATTCTTGTTTTGAGACTCTCCTCAAGACTACTCATTCTTTTTTCAATAGCGTCCATTCTAGCTTCTAATGTTCTTCTAGTGGCCTCCATAAGGAGAAAGCCAACTTCCCAATCGCTAAGCTTCTCACCTTTAAGAGCTTTATCAACAATCCTCTTAGCATACTCAGCAAGAATAGAACCAATAACATCTATACCTATAGAAGCAACTTGTTCAGCCATTATACTCAAGATATAAATTTATTTAGAGCTTATATTTGGAATGTCTTCTTAACTCCATATCAGAAGGGATCCAAGGTAGCTATTATGTTGCGCCCTATAGCTTGAGAATTTCAGAGGGTTCTTCCGAAGTTAAGAGACTTATAGATAACCTCAGAATGCTGATACTCTAATTAAATGATCATATAAGATAAAATGTTGATATACAGTAAATGCATAGAGAAATATAGATATGATTTTTGATTAAAATCTTCGATCAAGTGATTTAGATAGATAATCTCTTATTTAATATCACTTCTCAGGAGGATCACGAATTCTCTACATCTATCTGATACTTCTCATGATATCTTTAATTTTTCCTTGGGAGTATTTCTAAATAATCGGCAAAATTCATTATATCATTTACAATTCTTAGCATGTGAGAAGCTTTCACCAGGTCTCTTAAGTCTCGAAAGATCTTCATAAGCTTCTTTAGATATAATTATTGTTTTAAAAGATATTGTATATCCTTCAGCATCATTAAAACTTATGTGCAGTCATAAGTTTTTTACAACTGAAAGCCTCGTCCTTTATGGCGGAGATGAATAGAAAGATTTATAATTTTTTCTTGTTCTAATTATTTTTGATGATGAGTCTATAGATGTGGTTGCTCCTAAGCCTCTTCGGGATGCTGGGTGAGCAACCACATAAAAATATATATGGGGGATCTCTGGCCACCCCGACTGCCTCTCAGATGACAAATGTAAACCCGAATAGATGAGGGGAACCAATGATCCGCTCCGAAGGGAGCTCTAGCTCCCGAGGGCGGGAGAGGAGGTCAGAGAGTCAACTATAGATTAACTCTGAAAGGCCTTATTTTAGTTTGATGTTCATAGATTCTTACTAAATAAAAGCGCATGTATATCATGTAATAATAAGATCCTTAGATAAGCATAGTTTTTTAAGCTAATTTTAACATATAACTATTGGCAAGATCGTTATGAAGTTGATGGTTACGAGAATATTCCTCTCTCTAATTATATGATCAACATGAGTAAACTAGCTATTATGTTTTCAATGTTACTACTTTTTGTCTTCTCAACAGTTTTAATTTCTCCTTAGATCAGTTTGAACCGAATCTCGTCTCATCTCTAAAACCTCTTTTGAGTCCAATTATTTTTTATCCAATATTTTGGACTTATGATCTGATGCTGTCTTAATTTTTCTTAAGCTCTACGATGCTAATTGTATAACCTTTATGACAAGGTTTAATCTTTGTATCTCATTTTATTTTATTCAAGTTATATGAATATGTCTCTAAAATTATCATGATATGATCGTAGGTCAATATCATCGGTCTTGATCCAACATCTCTCATATAAGTTCTCGAATATGATGTTTTCATCTTTTAATAAATAAAGAATGTTATAATAGCTGAGGCATCAGCCGGTATCACGATCCTCTCTCACAGTCTCTGTGGCAAAACTTTTTGGAACGCTCCATTTAGCTTTTTTAAGCTCATCTAGGATCTCATTGAAATTATCTTCAGCCTCAAGTTCTTTAATTCTCATCTCAATGAATCTTCTCACCTCTTCTGCCCAGTTTATTTTATCTTTATATTTGTTCATCTTCTCCTTCAGATCTTTTCTGATTTTAACACTAAAAACACTCATAAATTTATTCACCAAGAACTATCAGTATACCAGATATATATTTTACGTAGACCATAAGGTGGACTTTTAGTATCTTGATTTTTACTCTTATCTTGATTTATTAATAGAAAGATCCTATGATGACTTTAGAGTTAATTAATGTTAATATGTAAGAAAGATATATTTTTTAAGAGAGACTTTCGTAGGGATCAGGATTGTCCGAACAATATTCTGAAATGATCGAGGAGAGGATCCTAAAAATTCTTTCTTCGATGAGTCTTGAGGAGAAGATTGCTCAGCTCATGGCTGTTTCTGTAGACTCTCTGCTGGATGATCATAATAGATTTTCTAGAGAGAAGGCCGTGAAGACCATTGGAAGAGGAATAGGTCAGATCGCTAGAGTGGCTGGTAGTAGAAGAAGACTTTCTCCTTCTGAGGTTGTGTCGATTATCAATGAGATACAGTCTTTTCTTATTAAAGAGACTAGAATGAGGATCCCTGCTATAGTTCATGAGGAGTGTTTGGCAGGATTAATGGGCAGAGGAGCAACATCTTTTCCACATCCAATTGGTCTTGCAAGCACATGGGATCCTGATCTTGTTGAGAGGGTTGCCTCAGCAATCAGAAGAGAGGCTCTTGCAGTCGGCGCTAGACAGTGTCTTTCGCCAGTTCTAGATCTTTCTATAGACCCTCGGTGGGGGAGAGTTGAAGAGATTTTTGGGGAAGATCCTTATCTAGCCTCTGTGATAGGTCTGAGCTATATAAAAGGTCTTCATAGTGAAGATCTTTCCAGAGGAGTTTTGGCGACGCCTAAACATTTTGTGGCTCACAGCATGAGTGAAGGCGGCAGAAATATTGCTCCTGTCAACATAGGATTTAGAATGTTGAGAGAGGTGTTTATGGCTCCTTTTGAAGTTGCTGTAAAAATAGGTGGAGCATTATCGCTAATGGCTGCATATCATGATATAGATGGCGTACCCTGCCACTCTAATAGAGAGCTTCTGACAGATATTTTAAGAGGAGAATGGGGGTTCAGAGGATTTGTCGTTTCTGATTATGGAGGCGTCAGAATGCTCATGACGCTACATAAAGTTGCTAAAGACTGTGTAGAGGCTGCTTCAGAAGCTCTTAAAGCAGGAGTCGATATAGAGCTTCCAGATCCAGAGTGTTTTTCAGAGCTTGTTGAGGCTGTGAGAAGAGGTCTTGTGTCAGAAGATCTTATAGACGAGGCTGTGAGAAGAGTTTTGAGAGTAAAGATCCTCCTGGGACTTTTTGAGAATCCATTTGTTGACGAGAGGAATCTAAAGATCTTGAGAGATGAGAGCCATATAGATCTTGCCAGAGAGGCCGCGAGAGCATCAATAGTTCTTCTGAAAAATGATAATGTTCTTCCAATACCAAATTGGGTGAGAAAAATAGCTGTCATAGGCCCTAATGCTGATAATCCTCTGGCTCTATTCGGAGACTACTCTCCTCAGATCCATATAAAAGCTCTTGATCAAAAGATTGTCACAGTTCTTCAAGCCTTGAGATCTAGAGAGAAGAATAGACTTAAAATAATGTATTCACCAGGCTGTAGAGACGTAAGATGTGAGACTTCAGACATGTTCTCAGAAGCAGTTAGAATAGCAGATGACAGCGACATGACCATACTGGTGCTCGGCGAGGTCTCAGGTCTGTTTGAAGAAGGATTGAGCGGCGAAGGATCTGATAGAGCAAGAATATCATTACCAGGTCTTCAAGAGGAGCTTGCTCTCGAGATATGTGATAGAGCTTTGACCACGATAGTTTTATTCAATGGCAGACCACTTGATCTTAAGAAGATCTCTGAGAGATGTGGGTCTATACTAGAGGCGTGGTATCCAGGTGAGGAGGGTGCAAATGCTTTGACAGAGATACTTTTTGGAGAACACGATCCAGGAGGCAGACTTCCGATCTCTTTTCCAAAGGACATTAGTCAGATACCTGTATACTATTATAGAAGAGAGACTTCTAAAAAAGATTATGTTGATCTTGATTCTAATCCTTTATATCCCTTCGGCCACGGCCTGAGCTACACAAGATTTGAATATGAGAATCTAACGATCAACCCTTCATCACTTAGACCTGGAGATGATGTTGAGATAAGCTTCGAAGTTATAAACATAGGAGAAAGATCTGGACACGAAGTTGCGCAGGTATATATCAAAGATCTTTTTGCAAGCGTCTCCAGACCATCTAAAGAGCTTAAAGGATTTGCAAAAATATTTCTGAGACCAGGTGAGAAGGCGAAGGTCTTTATAAAGATAAATACTCATCAACTGGCTTTCTACAATAGATCGATGAGGCTGGTCTTAGAGCCTGGGACGTTTGAGGTGTTTATAGGAAGATCATCTGAAGACATACGTTTAAAAGGATCTTTCGAGCTTATAGAGGGATCTCTGGTAAACATGAGGAGAAGATATATCTCAGAGACTAGAGTCGTCTATTTATAATTAAAAACATGATCTTCTGATCATCTGAGAATAACATGAGTAGAAATTGATCAAGACAATCTATCAGAATCTATTAAAATAATATTTATGTTTAAAAATATGTTGAGTAGCATACTACATATGCTTAAAATCTTGTTAAATCACAATACTAGAGAGGCGTAGAATATATGGAGGATCTTGTGGTAAGATACACATCTGATGTTTTTTACATAAGATTTGAAGACGGCTCAAAAGCTTATCTAGAGTATAAGATTGATAACGACAAAATGTATCTGATATCCACATATACTCCTCCACAACATCGAGGCAAAGGTGTCGCTAAAAAACTTGTTGATAAAGCTGTCGAGGTTGCCAGAGAGAGAGGTCTTAAGATAATTCCAATATGCTCATACTCGGTCTATTACTTTATTAAAAATAAAGATCTGAGAGAGATCTTAGATGAGCCCTATGGAAAGATGAGTGATGAAGAGCTTGAGAGATATTATAGAGAGAGACTTGAAGAGGAGAGGTCTAAAGAGTCTAATAAATAAAAATTTTATAATCTCTCATCTTTTGAATAGACTTTTTCTACGTCTCTTATCAAGATCTGTTGTTCTCATATATCTATGTATTGAGGACATCTGTGAAGATAATGATCCTTTTAAAACATATATAATATTTCTCCATGCGTTGCTTTCTTCATCGGTTATAGGCTCTCGAGATTTATAGTCATATTTTCTTATAAAACTTTCGGTCAGCTCTACAAGTTTTCTCAGCTTATCTCTATGGATCTTTGTCAGCTCATTTCTTCTAGTCTCATCAAGTGATGATGTTATCATAAGAAGATGCTTGTGACATAGTATCGAGTGAGAATTCTCATAAATTTTCATCACCTGATCAATACATTTTACAAACACATAGACATAGATCTCTTCAAAATCTCTGACATGACCACATAATATGCATCTACTCCAGAGCTCCCCAGGATCTTTAAACAGATCATTTATATGACTGTTTAACATGTCTAGATAAATTATTGAGGCTCCCAAACCATTGATCTCTGGAGATCTTTTTATAAACTCAGAGAATCTATACGCGTGGTAAGGACAGAAGCCGAGACTTTTTCTAATGTTCTCTCTCACAGAAGGATCATTAACATTCTCATAGAGAAGATTTCTGAAATATCTCTCTTCAATCTCCTCAATAAGAACACATATAGGACATCTACTAGTGCTCTCCATAGCTCTCCTCAGATCTAGGAAAGAAAGCTCGTCACATGGTTTCACAGTTTTCTCAGAAGATCCTGAGGCTCCGCCGCTCAATTTCTCAGCCGCATGTTTATTTTCATGATTAATATCATCTCAAATCTTTAGACTGATTATTATCAGAAGATCCTCTTCTGATCTCCATAACATATTTATTGATAAGATCCTCTATCAAAGGTCTGTACATCTTAACGCTTTCATCACTCAACTCACACATAGAGAAGAGACCTACAAGTCTTATAGTCTCTGCACGAGCCTCTTCAAGCTCTTGAGAAAGTTTGAAATGTAGATAAGCCTCGACAGATGATAAATCGAGAAGCCTTTTAAGAAGAGTCTCTACATCTTCTTGTTCATCTTCTTCTCCAGACATCTTCTGAAAGCCTCCTGAAGAGAATATATGATCTTAAGATCCTTCTCGACCTCATCAATTTTTCTTCTCATATTCTCAATGACCTCCTCTTTCTCATGGATCATCTTAATCAGCTCTTCACGAGAATATGTGACACATCATCACCAGACTATCAAGTATCTTTCTGTAAATAAAAATTTTTCTCGACAAGTCGTTGTGAAAAAGATCTATGAAAATTTTTTGAGAAAAATAATTTTAAAAGGAGGAAAAAAATTTATAATTTCGTAAACGTGTCTGTATCAGAGTGATAAAGCTCTTTATCTACGATCACATATTTGTCTCCTTGTTTCTCCACAGCCCATATAGAGTAGTCTTGATATCTGCGGTCTCCATTCTCATCAAATGCGTTCAGACCTGTCACTCCATAATAGCTTTCAGCAACTTTTATCAGCGCATTCACAAATTTGTCTATATCATCAACTTCTCCTCCTGTAGCCATTAGAGCAAGACCTACCAGCCATGCCGCATCATAACCGTTTGCCGCCACTGGAAAGGATCTTTGTCATATTTAAGAGTAATTTTTGAGTGAGACCGTCTTCAGCGACTAAAGATCCTGAGGTTATAAGAGCTTATATAGGTGGAGAAAAATGATGTTAAGTATAAAAGATCTTGTCTCAGGATATGGAAGACTTAAGATCCTTTACAACATTAATCTAAGTCTCTCTCAGGGTGAGATACTCAGTATCGTAGGCCCTAACGGTGCTGGAAAAACTACTCTTCTCAACTCAATAACAGGATTCGCAAAAATATTCAATGGAAAGATCTTGTATAACGAGAATGATATAACAGGTGAGAAGCCTGAGAAGATGCCTCTCATAGGAATTTCATATGTGCCGCAGATGTTTAATGTTTTTCCATCTCTAACAGTTGAAGAAAATCTTCTGGTGGCAGGAGAGATCCTTAGATCTAGAGAGCTACTCAGACAAAGCCTGGAGGAGGTCTACACGATATTCCCAATACTAAGAGAAAGAAGAAATCAGAAGGCCGGGACATTAAGCGGTGGAGAGAGACAGATGCTTGCAATAGCCAGAGGACTTGTTCAGAGACCTAAGTATTGCTTTTAGACGAGCCCACCTCAGGATTATCACCTAAGATAGTAAGCACAATAGCTGATAAAATGCTTGAGATCAAAAAGACCGGAGTGTCAATACTACTTGTAGAACAGAATCTCAGAGTAGCATTAGAAGTAGGCGATAGAATAGGCGTGATCGTGAGTGGACGTCTCATAACTGAGGGAAAGACCAGCAGCTTCACCATTGATGAGCTTTCAAAACTATTCTTCACAGGAGCTAGAAAAATCTGAGGAAAAAACTCTATATTATTCTCTTTGAAATTCTCTTTGAATAATATTTGATGTTGAGAAAGATTTTAATAGATAAAAGAAAGTTTTAATTGATGTGGCTGATAACATGAGAAATGATAAGAAGAATGTCTCTCGTGAGTATAGGAAGAGGCTGAGAGAGATTAAGAGACTTAGAAATAGGCTTAGAGGCTATGC
>WYEN01000015.1 GCA_009903825.1 Desulfurococcales archaeon | reverse complement strand
AGGCATGTTTTCAACCTGTCCCTGTCTCAGAACTTTTAGCCTTCCAGAAAAGCCGTGAGCGAATCTTGGGAAACTGCTTGCACAAAAGGTGAACTTAACCTCCACTAAGCAAATTAAATAGAGTTGCCTGTACTCGGTGTACATATAAAATAATTGAGTTGTTTCCGTAAATGAGGTAGGTTAAGGCTGTTTAGATGTTTCGGCCTTTAGGTTCAATGAGATAGATTTTTTCTAATTCTCCAGTTATTAGAGCCGGCTTATATTAGTCTAAAACTTCTATAGGCTTCATAATAAAGATGTAGATATGCTGAGAAACCGTATTTAGCTATCTTCTCCAGATCTTTAAATATTATATTTTAAGTTTATATTATTTTATTAGGCACTCTTTTATGTCTGCATCTATTAATCTTAGAGATGTTGAAGAAATTATTAATAGCTTAGTTAAAAAAGGAGTTGAATATGCTGTTGCGTTATATCCCTTCTTTTTCTCATTTGATGAAGAAAGATATAGAAACGTTGTGGAGACTATTAGATCCGCATTCGGAGAGGAGATTGCCGAGAAAGTTTATCGTGAAATTACTGAAGCCTTTAAAAATATTAATTTTATGACAGAGGTTATAGTTAAAGATGAAAAGATTTATCTAAGAGATTATCTAGAGAGATATATATTAAAAGAGGATATAAAGAGAATCATTCTTAATGAGATTGAGAATAGATTTAATCGTATGTCTGAGGAGGATAGAAAAATTCTTTCTATTGCTAGTGCTGCCATTAATGTACTTAAGAGAAAAAGTTATTCTGGAATATATGTAGATTATCCCTCGCATAGGGTCGGTGGAATAAGGGTTAGTTCAACTGAAATCTTTTCACGACTTGTCTCATCTATCTTAAGATATGAGATTTCAGATGTAAGAAGATTTTTCTATAAATATATTCTAGGTTTTCAAGGGGATTATTCCTCTCGTAGGTATTATACTAATGCTCTTGAGATATATCCATTCGCGATTCCATATATAGAAAAACTTGCGTCTAAAATCTCTGATTATATAAAGATCCCTGATAAATCTAAGATCAGATCTATTCTTGAGGAGATGTATCAGAGAGGTGAATATATAAAAATTGCTTTAATTGATCATAGTTTAGAAGCTGGACGCTCAGAATCACAATTTCTCTCATATTTCTCAGGATTAACCTTTAGACAATTATGTAAAGAGGTTGTTATTGAGAATATGTTTAATGATTGTTTTGTGAATCCATTGGTTTATGAAGAGATTAGAGAGGCAATTAAAGATCTATATAATAAAGCTTTAGATGATCTTATAAAGATCTTTAGAGAGATCTTTGAGAGACAAGGTTATCGTGTAGGTTGTGCAAATGATCATTGTGCTTTTGCTAGGCCAGGCGCCAGACCTATACATGTTTTCTTCTATCCATGGCCTAAGTCTCCTCCCTACTATGTATTGGAGGAGATCCCTGGAGCTGTAAAAAGTGTTGTTATGCAAGGTATTCCTACGCAATTAATATTACAGACAGATTCTCTAAGATCTTATGGCGAAAAAGGATATCTATGGTTTTTTATAGAAAGAGATAAGATCCTTATTGTCTCAAATACATATAAACATGAGGATCATTATGAGCTACTGAGAATATTGAAAGATCATTTCTTTATTGAAACTATAGGCTCTGTACCTAAAGAATTAGAGGAGTCTCTAACTTCTCTATTAACAAAGCCCGCAGCTCTCACCCAACCTGTTTCTCTACCTCAGATTTCTCCGATTAAAAGATTTGGTGGAAGAGATCTTCTTGAAGATATTGTTGCTTCTGTACTCTACTCGTTAGGTTTCACAGTTAAAGTTGATCATAAGATCGTTGGTAAAGCTGGCACAGAGATCGAGGTTGATGTTTGGGGCGAGAAATATGTGGGTGATATAAGATTCATTGTATACGCTTCTTGTAAAAACTGGGATAAGCCTGTTGAGATAAGTATTGTGAGAGAAGAATTTGGCAGAATTCTTCAGCTACCATTGATACCACATGTAAGAGTTATCGTGGCGCCATCATTCACAGAGCCTGCTAAAAAAGAAGCGATAGCAGACGGCTTTGTAGTTATTGAGACAGGTGAGAGAGCTGTTGAAGATAATATGAACAGAATTTATAAAAATGTTTATGACAAGCTTAACAAGCTTTTCATTGGAGTAGCACCTAAATGGATGCAAGAACTTGCAGAGAGAGCTAGAAAAGTTGCTGAAGAGATAAGAAAAATAGGTGAGGAACTAGAAAAAATTGCTGGAACACCCAGCTAATAGATTTAGAGAGAATAATTTCATTTATATGATTCCAACTACTAACATATAGGGATCTATATCTCTCATACGTCTTCCCTGTAAGTTTTGTAAGTTTTGTTTAACAAATATTCTGAGTGGTTTGCTGAGATTCTTCTATTATTTACCTTTATGCCCCTAATAGTTCTTAACTCAAATAATATATCACTGGCAAAGCTCAGAATCTTTTTATCATTCTCGCTTAGTATATATATCATATAATTTGTTGTTTTGTGCTCGTGATCATAATTATAAGGATCAACGTCTTCTAGGTCTTCTCATTTGTCTGCTTAGAATATATACAAGTCTATAATCTATAACCTCTTTTTGTAGCATATTTTTCAATGTGTCTATTTCTTCGACAATTTTGTTGTAAATAGACTGATCAGTTATCCATATGAAGCACTCGATGTTTGATGTTAGTCCGGCTTCTGTGAAATTTAATGAGCCTAGTCCTATGGCGTTCTCGGTTAGTATAAGTTTTGCATGTAGCTTACTACTAGTCACGAGAAGCTCTTTTAAT
>WYEN01000060.1 GCA_009903825.1 Desulfurococcales archaeon | reverse complement strand
TCAGCATTAAAGTATCAAAATTTGCTATCACAAACATAAGATCACTATCTTATGGATACATCCATTATATTCATATTTTCATCTACAAATATTTCTATATCAAATTCTTCATAACTTAATTTTACTACATATATATCTATCAGCTTCTTTCTCTCAATATCATAAGCTTTTGTCTTTCTGATCCATACATAAAAAGGCTGATTCAATAGGTAGAAATAATATGTTTTATCAGATTTTTTAATAACATATTCAGCTTCATCAGGTATTTCATCAAGAACATCTTCAGCCTTATCTGTTTTAATCACATCACGATCAACAACAATTTGATATAGCCCTATCATTTTTGCGATCTTTAGGAAAACTTTATGAATTTCTTCATCCATAAGATCACCATTTATAATTTATAGCTCATAATTTACATGAACATTTTCAATTTTATGAGAAATAACTTTATACACTATCGTCCCTGATTTTTCACATAATATAATCTCATAGCTATTCATTTTTATAACTATATGAGAGTGTTCACCATAAATTCCAGCGACACATGATCCTTCTACCGCAACTCTATAACTTCTAATCACTTTAAAACCATTTTCTCTAAGTCTTCTAATTAATGTATAAACGTTTCTATTCGGATCTTTACTCCATTTTTCCCAAATCATTTGTATTCTATCTTCATCTAAACTCATATTCAACACCTTTTCAAGTAACCTCATCTCTCAAAAGTATATATATTTTACCTTAAAGTCCATAATATCAATTATATATATTATATAGGCGTCCGTCTCTCATTTATTCAACTACAACCTGATCGTCCCGAATAAAAGATTACTGAAAACCCTCAGAGGATAAACACACTAAGAAAAAGAGGTTGTGGAAATCCTAGTCTCTAGAGACTAAGACACCCTTTTAGTCTCGTCGGATCGTCCACAACCCTCCTTTTAGTCCTCGCGCACAACCCCCCCTTCGCGAGAATTTTCATCGGATCAGATCGTTACGATCGCTGTGAGGTTTAGTTACGATCGCTGTAAAGTTGAGTAACAGTATTTAAACCCTTTTTCGGCGATCGTAACCAGCAATCTTTGAGATCTTTTTCTATATATACATTTTCCTTCGGATCAGAGATCATTATGTTAAAAGTATATACTCTTATTGAGAAACAATAGAAGAATTTATCATGATTTTTGTATATATTTTTTCTATGGGATCTTTTTCTCTACATATTATGCTAATATCTTACGGTAATATATTACCGTAATATGTAAACATTTTGATCACGTGATCAAATTGAGATCATTTTTCTCTACATATTACCGTAATATCTTACGGTAATATTTATAATTTTTTATGAATTAATTAACATGGGATCTCTATTCGTAAATATTCGACTAGATGGTTGAAGAATAGATATAAAGATGTTTATTTGAGAAAAGATGTTTTTGAAAAGCTGAAATCTCTTAAATCTGATAAGTCTTATAGCGATCTTATTGATGAAATGATCAATGTCTATATGTCTTATAAAAATAATAATATGAATATTATGAATATTCAGGTCTCTCAATGCGATCCTTATTCGGCTATTGAGAAATTTATTGATGAGATGATGACTGAGAACTCTGAGTATATAGAAAAGAATTTTATGCCTGATCGAGAGACAAAACTGTTTCCTTATCCAGCGGGTGATTTCTACATTTTTGATTCATTAAACAAATACTTTATGATGTCTAAAGCTAAAGTATTCGTAGAAGTATTCGGCGGATCGTGTTGGTCATCCATGAACGTTTCAAGACAAAAGTTTAAAGTTATAGTGTGTAATGACATTGATAATCTACTTATCAATATTTTCAATATGATCAAAAACACGCCTGATCTATTTCTCAAAAGACTATCTATAATGCCTATATCACGTGAATTGAGAGAGATAGGAAAAATCATAATAGATGATCCTAAGATAGATCTTGTCACGAAAACAATAATGATGTTTTACGTGATAAGAACTTCTATGTTCGGGATCTATGCTAAATCAGGTTTTGCGGTAGATAAGAGTAGAGGATTAGCTAGTAGGATCCTAGGATCATTAGCTTTAGTAAAAGAATATTCTAAAAAGATTAGAGATATAACTTTTGAATCAAAAGATTTCAGAGAGATCCTTAAAATATACGATTCAGATGAAACATTATTCTACTTAGATCCTCCTTATGTATCTACTGAGAGATCTCATGATCGAGAGACGTTTTTCAGATTCAGCTTTTCATTAGCTGATTTAAAATCATTAGCTAATAGTCTCAGGAACATTAAAGCTGATTTTGTCTTAAAGATCTCAGAGGATAATTATAAGCTTATAGAAAAAGATCTTCCTGATCATGACTATGAGGTTTTAGAGACTATAAAGAATCTTGAGAATGTTCTTCAAAAAGAGGAGCCTGAGAGAAAAACATGGAGACTTATGATCGTCCATAACATAAAGAGAAAAACATTATCATCTTTAGTGAAATATATCAGGTGATACTATGAGAAAAATATTAGGATTATATTTTTATGATAGAGAGATCGAGATACTAGAGGTTATAGATCGTATAGCTCGAGAGAGAGACACGACTGTAACAGCCGTAGTTAAGGCGTTAATAGTTTTTGCTTTGAAACAATATATGAAAAATGTTTACGCTCGTGATTATATAGATAATCTTATTTCAGAGATACACACGAAAAAAACGATCCCTTTTAGACTTAGATCAAGACATTAGACTTATCTTTTTATCTATAAGCTTCATAATCTGAGTAATGTATATAGCTCTACTTAGATGGGATCCCATGATTATAAAAGTATCTTATTATAGCCAAC
>WYEN01000117.1 GCA_009903825.1 Desulfurococcales archaeon | reverse complement strand
CTATACTTTTCTGTTCATGTATTGGTGGTACAGGTATTAGGAATTCCTCGAAAACTTTTTTATTGACATGTGGTATTCCCGTTCCTACCGTAGTTGACCTAAATTTTTCGTAGTTTGCTAATAAGTAGTAGTAGAGGAATTTTTTATCGAGTTCTATGATTGGTGTAATTTTAACCATTGTAGATGCTAATACACCATTAAAGCCTGTGAACACGTGTCCTGCATACGAGCCATCCCAGATCATTATAACATCATCACGAGATACTTCGACAACATTGTTTTCTAGTTTTAGATTACACCACTTTGGTTTATCCAAGCCCCTCATATATTCAGCTGTTAAATATGGAATATATTCTTCGGAAGACTTTTCATCAAACAAAACACTAGGTTTCTTCCCCTTGACGTATTTAACTATGCGTCCCAGCTCTTCTATTCTCCATTCTTTTGGTATTCTTCCTATTTCTGTTTCTTGAAACTCTGTCTCTAGTTTGAATTTCATTGTGTTCCACCTAAGGTTTTTGATAGCTCACTCATGATCTCATTGATTTTTTCGAGGAGTCTTTTTCTTTCTTCTTCTATTCTAACTAGTTCTTGGTATTCTCTTAAAACATCTATTTCCTCCTCTATGCCTGCGGATGCAACGTATAATGTCACATTTAGATTATATTCGTTTCTCTTGATCTCTTCAAGCGAAGCTATCTTGGAGAAGCCGGGCATCTCAACATATTCTCTATATGTTTTCACTATTTTCTCTATATTATCATCTCCCAGAATATTTAGTCTTCTGATCTCTGGATGTGGTTTGTATTCATTGCTTGCGTTAATAAACAGTATTTTTCCTCTTCTATTCTCAGGCTTATTTTTGTTGAACACTATTATGACTCCTGGTGCTCCTGTGTTATAAAATAATTTCTCTGGGAGCAGTATCACAGCCTCTACAAGATCTTCTGAAGCTATTTTGCTTCTAATCTCTTTCTCTCTTCCACCTCTGAACAGAGCCCCCTGATCTATGACTACCACTACCTTCTTTTTCGCCGTATGTAGCATAAGCTGGATCCATGCCCAATCTGCTGTGTTATTAGGTGGATAGCCGTATCTATATATTTTTCTCAGCTCAGGTTTGTTAAGCTTATCCTCTCCATATCCATCTAGGTTCCACGGAGGATTTGCTATAACATAATCAGCCCCTTGATCTTTTAATTCTCTCAGAAACTCTGGATTTATAAGGCTGTCGCCGAAAAATATTCTGGCGTCTCCTCTGATGCCGTGAAGTAATAGATTCATTTTTGAGACAGCAACCATATCGCCGCTTCTATCTTGTCCATATAATTTTAGATGGACATCTTTCTCTCCTATCTTCTCTCTGACGTATTTATATGACTCTATGAGCATGGCGGCTGATCCGCATGCAGGATCAACGATTATACTATAGTTCTCAGGATCCATCAGCTTCACCATGAGTCTGATCACTTCTCTAGGTGTGTAAGTCTCTCCCTCCTTAGCTTTTGTGGGAGCGAAATATGAGAGTATCCATTGATAAGCATCACCTATTATATCATAATCTACTTGACTGAAGTCATATCTATTGAATAATTCAACAAGCTCTACAAGGATCGGTCTAAGATCATCTTTATTAGCTAAAGCTGAGAGACCTACTTTATCAATTAATCTCTTAATCTCCTCCAGACCTATTCCACCATCAGATCTATTCATCTCAGCAATCTTGATCAAGGCTTTCTCAATTTCGGCAATAGTCTCAGATTTACGAGTGATCTCTCTCCATGTGAACAATTGTTTAGATGCTGGATCATATAATTTCACATATTCATTATTTGCCAATTCATAAGCAAATTCTTTATCAGCAATGCCCTCAGCGATATTATTAGAGACTATAGCCTCCCATTTATCACTTATAACCTTGTAAAATAATATAAGAAGAATACTCTCATAAGAGATGGCAGTTCTTATTATGTCAGCAGCACTTTTTAAAAGTCTCAAGACCTCGTCTTTACTGGGATTCTTCAAATCCTCATATCTTCCGACGACGATCTGATAAAATGTTCTGCCATCAACAGATCTGCCGGCCTCTTTTAATAAGCCAGACTTTAACAGAGGAGAAATAATTTTATAAATATTATCAAGACTTCTCCCAGCCTTAGTAATAACATTACGAGCCTCCTCAGCTGTAAATCTTCTGTCTCTAAACTCTCTATATAATATAAAGAAGTATTCTCTAACCCAAGAAGGTTCAAGACTTGAAACTTTAGTCCAAAGATCCAGACTCAAAATCGTTCATCTCCAAATATATGTTACATACAACTACCCTTAAAAATTTTAAGGTAGTAAAACGAAAAGATCTGATCGAAGAAAACGTTATTATATTAAACTATAGTTTGCATACTAATTATTAAATTCATGACTATTCAGAATAAAATAGTCTCTGAAGCTGAAATCCTTAATGAATGATCTAGCCAAATTTTTCTAGCAAAGACTTTGGTGTCTACTCTATCTAAATGAACCGAATGATTTATTTTTCTTTCAAATTCTCGATCATAAAAGAATGATCTATTACTATCCACCTATTTTTATGAATTTAGATATTGCATTGAGCAGAAATTACAAAGATGAAAATACTCATCTGAAAATAAATTGATATATTTTAAATGTTTCCATGTGGTGTATTTATATATTATACGAGAGATATAATTGTGGTGTATAATGTTTTTGTTGATATATTAAGTTTGTTAGCTGCTGTGGGTGGTTTAGGTGCTTTTGCTACAATGATCAGCACGGTTTATTGGCTCGGCAAAAAGTTTGGCGAGATTGAGGACAAGTTTAACGCTATTGATCAGCGGTTTAGAGAGATTGATAAAAAATTTGATGAGTTTG
>WYEN01000030.1 GCA_009903825.1 Desulfurococcales archaeon | reverse complement strand
TGTAGTTGAATCCTGTGACTATATTAAGGATCTCTGTTATAACTGGGAATGTATATATGTATCTGCCGAATTTACATAATAACAATGAATCCATTATAGCTCCGAGATTCTCATATTCTATAACTGCCTTAACCTTCTCAGGCCCTAGATAATCTTTTCCACCAGCTCTTCCGGCTATGTCAATCGCATAAGCCATAGTGCCCAGATGATCCGCCCCTCTGCCTGCTATAGCATATCCGAGAGCCATTCCTTTGAGACTTCTAGGGTCGTAGGCTGCCGGCTCAAGACCTTTGACGTGAACAGCAAGATCTTCTGCACCAAGTTTCTCAGCTACTCTCTTAACCCCTTCTGCGAGAAGATCTCCTACTCCTCTTCTATACGCTATATCATATATCAGCTGTTTGATCTTTTCAAAATCTCCCCAGTCAATATCTAGTTTTAGAAACCCTCTTTTGCTCAGCTCAATAGCGAATCCAATTACGTTTCCAAGAGAGATCGTGTCTAGACCCATTCTATCAGCAATATCATTAAGAACAATCAATTGATCAGGATCTGTGACCCCTATGTTAGATCCTAGTGCGAATATAGTCTCATACTCAATATCTACTTTAGTATCATATTTCTTGCTCTCAACATATCTATGACAAGAAGCTGAACAGTAGAGACATGCCAGAGGCTTTATAAAATTGTTTTTTCTAAAGCTCTCCCAAGAGATCTTCTCCCAACCATCTATAGTCACCTGGCTCCAATACAAAGATGGGAAGAAACCCATTCTATTAGCAATCTCAACAAGTCTAGGGGTTCCACCATCTCTCAAAGCTGTTGTTCCAGCCTCTTTAACAAATTTTGCTGTGAAATCTCTCAGATAGCTCCTCAGCTTGTCAGGATCCGCCGCGTAGTCTCTTCTCTCTCCCGGGACAAACACTATGGCTTTAATCTTTTTGCTACCCATCACAGCTCCCCCACCGGTTCTTCCGAATTGTCTCCAATAGTCGTGATTAATCATTGCGTATCTGACAAGATTCTCTCCCGCTGGTCCTATAGCTAATACTGCTGATGATTCTCCATATTCTTTTCTAAGGATCTTCTCGGTCTCAATAGCATCCATTCCCCAAAGATCTTTTGCATCAACATATTCAACAGATCTTTCTCTTATAACTATGTACAAAGGCTTTTCAGATGCTCCTCTGATTATCACCATATCATATCCAGTATATCTCATTATAGGAGCTAGATATCCTCCAAGATTTGATCCTCCTAAAATGTTTGTCAATGGAGATCTGAACGCAGCCCATGCTCTAGAGGCCATAGGAATCATTGTTCCACTGAACGGTCCTATAGAGAATATGAGAAGATTATCAGGTGAATAAGGATCATAACTCCATATCCTGTATTTATACAAGATGTAGTTTGCAAAACCTTTTCCACCAACAAATTTTCTTGCAAAACCTTTGTCAAGAGGCTCCACGCGATGCTCCTTTCGAGATACATCTATATAAAGGATCCTTTCAGAATATCCAGATCCCATTGTAATCCCTGAGAGATTTTTCAGAAAAATTTTATAAAGATTTTTTAGAGTTTCAGAAAAATTTTATCCAAAGAGTGGTTCACATGTTCAAAGAAAAGATCCTTGGATCTATATACACAGGTTTTTTCGAAGAATTCTTCATAAGACCAGGCCTCTCAGAGAAAGAGCCTTATGAGATTGATCTTAGGACAAAATTCAGTAGAAACATCACTCTTGAGATACCTATATCATCATCGCCAATGGACACTGTATCAGGTTACGAGATGGCTGTTGCAATGGCATTGTTAGGCGGGATAGGAGTTGTTCATAGAAACATGTCCACAGAAGAACAGATGTCTATAATTAAAAAAGTTAAAGAGGCTCCGCCAATTAGAACAAGAGAGATCTTTCTAACACATGATCAGAGATGTCAAAACGCTATTGAGTATATGAGAAGAAATGAAGTTAGAGATCTTCCTGTTTTAAAAGGATCCGCAGTAGTTGGAAGAGCGAGATATATAGATCTTGAGAAAGAATGTGTTAACAATGATCCTGTGGAGAAATATGTTAAAGAGCCTGTGAAAATAACTTTAAAACAGATCAGAGATGCCAAGAGGATCATTATGGAGGGAGGATTCGACACAATAGCAGTCACAGATGATCATGATAATTATCTGGGAACTATTGTATACAAAGATCTTTTCCAAGAGAATAGTCCCTCACTAGATGAAGAGGGCAGGCTGATTGTTGGTGCCGCGGTCTCTCCATTTGATAAAGAGAGAATTCTCAAGATAGATAAATATGCTGATGTTATTGTGACTGATGTTGCTCATTTTCATAATAAAAATGTTATAAATGCCACAAAGATGATCACGAAAGAGATATCAAAAGATCTTGTCATAGGAAATTTAGCGACTGAGGAGGCTGTTAGAGATGTTGTCTCAGAGATTGATAAGATAGACGGCTTCAGAGTAGGTCTTGGCGGTGGAAGCATTTGTATAACCCCGGAGGTTACAGGAGTATATATGCCTACTTTATATGCTGTTGCTGAGGTCAGAGATGCTGTTGACAAACTAAATATGAATGTTCCTGTCATAGCTGATGGCGGTATAAGATCTTCTGCAGACATAATGAGAGCATTAGCAGCTGGTGCAAGCTCTGTCATGCTGGGATACATGTTGGCAGGCACAGAAGAGGCTTCTGCACCAAAGATTCGTGTGGGAGGATCTGTTTATAAACCTTATAGAGGAATGGCAAGCATCTCAGCTATAGAGCTTAGATATGCTGTGGACAGATATAGTCGTAGAACAAAACAAGTTGCCGAAGGAATAGAAGGTCTGGTGCCATACAAAGGATCTGTATATAAAATAGTTCAAGAGATAA
>WYEN01000082.1 GCA_009903825.1 Desulfurococcales archaeon | reverse complement strand
CTTTTCAAGAGAGTAGAGAGAAGAAGCAGATTGTTAGAGATTATATCAAAAATACTTAAGGTATTCGGGATCTATATAAAAACTACTCTCACTGTGTATAGAATAACTGATGAAGGGCTAACAGTATTTTATAAACTGCCTTTTTACGCTAGATACAAGAGAAGCATTATAGCTAAGATATTATCAAAGATCTTTGGTACAGCTCATCCTAGAATAGTTTTGAAAAAGACTAGTCTCATATTGTTGTTTTCATCACTTTTCACAGGATTCACAACTTTACTCACGCCCTCTGGAAGCCTCATAGCACTTCTAGGCTCGTTGACCCTGGCAACAACAATATCATTCGTAATATACAGAACTATATAGAGGATGATCAGGACGACCATAAACTTAATATCACGATTATCAGACGAAAAAACTATAGTTAAAAAAGAGAGAAGATTATTCGATTATCAGTCGCCTCAGAGAAATAGAGTAAAAAGAGACATAGAGAGAATAGATCATGAAAACACGGTGAGACCATGAGAAGAAAAACATATAAAGCTATAGTAGGTATAGAGGCGGCAATAGTACTCATAGTATTCGTAGTAGTAGCCGCCGCATTAGCATTCGTAGTATTAAACATGGGCTTCTACACCACACAGAGAAGCAAAGAAGTCATGGGACAAGGCCTTGCCCAGGCAAGTAGCGCGCTAGAGATCGACGGGACGGTTCTGGCGGAAGTAGATACTGCGACTACTCATAATCTTTCATGCGTAGTTATACCGGTAAGATTATCAGCTGGACAAAAAGATGTGGATCTAACTCCAGGAAAGGCTGACATAGCTGTATGGGTGATTAATAAGGGAGGAATTACCAATGCCTACAACGTTTCTCCTGATAAAGGATCTACGACCAATCCTTCACAAGCTGTTACCAGCATGAGCAGTTTTGATATAGATTCATTATGTAACTTAGCCGGAACTACATGGAGTGGTGTGGCTATAGTATGGAGACAGCCTAACAATGGAGACACAGTGCTACAGGCAGGTGAAAAGATCCTTGTTGTAGTAAACTTTAGTAAACTAGGTCAGTTATTAGGTTTTGGCAACGGTCTTCAACCCTATGATGTGTTTAAAGTTGAGATCAAGCCTCCTATAGGATCTGCTCTAACTGTGGAGAGAACTGTGCCAGCGTCTCTAACATATTCATATATAGATCTTGGGTAGAGATGGCGTGATGAGGCTCTGAATATGGATAGTTTAAAACAGTATGTTTTTTTGTCTTTTTCTTCTAATTCTTCTTCTATTGTTTATATTCCTAATTCTTCTATTATTTTTGTGATGATAGAAGGTCTCGGATTTATTGCGTTAGGATCTATTCTTCTTTATTTGTCAAGTAGATATGAGGATCTTATATCTCTTATTCTTATTCTTCTATCTTCTCTGTCTCTCATAATTGGTATTCATATTTTTCTGACATCTTTAGCATATATAATTCGTTTCAGAAGATATCGTCGTGAGAATACAGAGGTGACCATAAGATCATAGATGAGGAAAAGATGAGAGAAAAAGTTCTGTGGTCATGCAACTGTGTTTTGTGTAGAACTTTTGTTCATCCTGTTATAAGAAGATTTGGTAGGAAAATTGTTTCAGAGCTTGAGAGGCCGTCTGAGGAGGAGATTAAAGCAAGCGTTTCTCAGTCTTTTCAACAGCCTGTTATAGATGTGAATGAGATTAAAGAGGCTGTTGCTGAGCATATCTCTTTAATTGTTGATTCTAAGTTGAGAGAGTTTTCTTCTAGAGTTGATAATGTTGAGAATGAGATTAAGAAGGTTAGAGAAGATTTTTCTAAGAGTATTGATGAGATCAAGAGTGTTCTTGTTGATATGAGAGCCACTGTGGCTGATGTTCTTAACCCATTTAATATTCTAAAGATCTATGGAGGAGGCTCTAAAAAAGGTGTTCCAAGAACCAGTCAGATTATTGAGAGTTTTGAGAAGGCATTAGAAAGTCTTGGGAGAAGAGAGATTTCTCAGCAAGTTGGAGAGAGCAAGAGAGAGGATAAGGAGGTTTCTCATGAGAGTCTTGAGAGCATCTCTAGAGAGATCATATATAGATCCTCTTCTAGACTAGGTCTCTATGGTCTGATAAAACTTGTTAAATGGGTTGATGAAATGATTGATCGTGTGCCTAGAGATGTTATTGAGGAGATAGCAAAATTTATGAGAAAAACTGAGTTGATAGATGAAGAAGAGGAGAAGATAATATCAGGCGTTCTAGATTTTGTTTATAAAGCTAGAAAACTTGGTCTGAGAGTTAACGACCAGATCATTTATATGTATAATCTTGCTAAAGTCTTTGGAATAGATGATAAAAAAGCTGGCGAGGAAGTTCTGAAGCTCGCCATGGATAACAACAGCTTAGGATGAGAATATGGTTTCAGAGAGTATAAATACTATGATAATAGTTATAGCAGGGATCATATTGGCATCAATGATCTCTGTTGCTCTATTCACACAATTTGGAGTCTTAGACTCCTCCATGAGGATCATGGTTAGAAATGCTCAAGAAAAGATCCAGACATCAATATCTATATCTCTAGTCTCTTTTAACACATCTGAAACAGGAGCTGTTTATATAGTGATCTATGTCAAGAACACTGGGGCTAGATCAATATCTTCACAAGAACTTTCATCTACAGACGTCTATCTTCAAGACAGCTCTAGAACTTTATTTCTCGTATACAACTCAGTCAATAGCTTAGGAAATTGGAATTATATAGACACAGATCAGGATAACATATGGAGCGTTGGAGAGACCTTGATCGTCAGAGCATATAATAATACCGCGCTTTCCCTTCCTATAAAAATAATAATTGTTCTGCCTAACGGCGTCTCAGCTGAGTATATATTCAATGGGTGAGACCATTGAGAAAAGGCTTCTCTACCCCAGCCGTGGCGTTTTTATTAAGTCTCACAATAATATTTCTGAG
>WYEN01000016.1 GCA_009903825.1 Desulfurococcales archaeon | reverse complement strand
ACTCTTCGCTCCACGGCCCTTCTTCAACAGTCTTCTCTTCTCCTTTTAATCTTACTCTATACTGGATCAATAGGCTTTTGTTTAAAATGTTGAGTCCGATATTGTTTTCATCAGATAATATTATTAGACCTTGCTCAAGAATCTTATCTCTAATATCACTTGGAAATATTTTGTCTATGCCCATCTTAGAGATAAGATCATCTGCATATTCTATCTCAAGATCTGTCTCATTAATTATGACAAGATCTTTAAATTTATTAGATAAACCTTTTCTCTTCATAGATTTTATCAGATCCAGTCTCAACTCAAGTTTAGATGAGGCAGATTGTTTAAGAGATATCTCATTATAAACATCTAAATAGTATTTCAGATAATTAAGAAGATGAGGAGTAGTTCCATAAGCCCACACACCTTCTAAAACTCTCACAGGCATAAGAACTAGCCTGGCATCTAGCAGAGATATATGAGAAGGTCTTGTAGGAGACTCGCCAGGTTTAGAACCTAGATATTCTCTCACCTTATTGTTTTTACCAATATGAGCTTTAATAGCACCTTTTAAACTGCTGGCCCAAATAGTTGGATAGCCAAATTCATCACGTTGAATAGGAAGATCAACATGAGCACCTTCTCCACGACCTGTGCCAACGTGGAGAGGAGTTAATGCTTTGATAAAAAGTATTTTAGCGACTGAATACATAATATCATCCATAGTAAACATTATTCAAATATTAATATATTTTTTATATTGATACAAGTAATATGGTGGGGATTTTATATTGAATTTAAAATTTTCAATAAGAAAACTTCCGCCACTAGAGCTTGACAAGCCTGCTACAATAGATATTAATAAGACGATTCTTTATGGACCTAATGGTGTTGGCAAAAGCAACATACTACGGATATTATTAACGCTGTTATTAGGCGATGATATAAACCATAAATATCTTATCGAGGAAATACCTATTGACAGACTTAAGAACGATACAGAAGCGACTCTTTATACAGACAAAGGATCTATAGAATTATCAAATGGGAAATATATCATCAAGAGAGAGAATAAAGAGGTTATTAGAGAGAGATTAAGTATAGACGAGATCGAGAGGATAATAGGATTAAAAACTGTGGGAAGGATCATAGGAGATCATATGATAACAAACAGGGGAGAGATAGATATATGGAAGAGTAGCGATATCAATACATTAACTGAGGAAGCAGAATTCTCTGAAAAAATAATTGATTTCTTCATAGATCTTGGAATCGAGAGATTATATTATAAAAAATATAGAGAAAATGGAGAATGGAGAGAGATCCAATTTCTACCATATGGATTCAGAAGAGCGTTTATGATCCTATACACACTTGAACACAGCGACATCATATTCATAGAAGGATTTGAAAATGGGATGCATATAGATCTTATAAGAAAAATTATTGAGTACATAGACATCGAATATAAAGATAAGATCGTGATTATAGAGACACATAATAGTTTACCTCTGAAACTAGGAGTGTTAAAAAGATGGAGCGTATATTATATAGATAGAAATCTAATTAAGAAACTTAGCGGGATAGAAGATCTTAGAGATGTAACCTTGTTCAATAAAGAGATCGAGGCCATAACTATATGAGTAAATGTCAGACATCATCATTTAAAGAAATATATAACCAACTTAATGACAAATGTAATAAAGATCTAAAAGACTTCATAATATACTTAAAAAACTGTAGATCATATAAACTATATAAGATCTGCATATGTGATATTAATAATAGATGCGATCCAATTATTTATTGTAACAAAAATCTGCCTCAAAATGTGTCTATATTTGATATATTATTAGTGAGAGAGATAAAAAAGAATATATACCTTTTTATAGAGATTGAATTAAAAATTAACATGAGATCCAGAGAAGAAAGACATATTAGAAAAACGTTAAAGGAAAGTTTAAAGAAATTCTCTTATAAATGTTGCGAAGAAAATGTAGCATTAAGCAAGAAAATAATTATTTTGCCTAACAAAATTCCAATACCACAGAGAAAGATAAAAAACAGCGAAGAAATTATAATTGAAAATCTTAATAAGACGTGCGAATTGATTGATAATATAATTTTGAGAAGGCTATAATCTCTTTTGGAGGTGTCATACATCGGCTTTCTGATATTTTCTAGAAAAAATTTATGTCTCAACATAAATATTGATACATTAAGATGTGAGAGCATTTCTTCGAAGGATCTGGCTGAATCACATCGTTATAGTAGCTATAACATTGACCTTGGCGATATATATGTGATCTCTATCACTCCGAAAGAATGTTGGAAGATAGATGAAGAAGGTAATGAATATCATGATAATATATGTCTATTGAAATATGTAAGAAAATTTGATTTTAGAAACATAGAGATTCTTGCTTCGCCGGAGACTATAATTATTTACAAAACTTCAATACCATTTCTTGCTCCCTGGGGTCCTAAGACTGTTTCTGACGCTCCTGAATGTATATTTGAGATATGGATTAACAGTAATAAATATGATGAGGCTATAAAGATCTTGTCGATATTTACGCCTGTGATACATGGTTTCATTAATGATATAACATATATATTTGAGATCCCATCAATCTTTCTTTTAAAAGATTTTCACGAGAATTTTGATGATAAAATTATTAATAACATAAGATGGAGATATAAAGATCTTTCTAACAATTATAAGAAGTGTATCGAATGGTGGGAACATGTTTGTAGAAGAGAATATGATGAAGAATGTATTAAAAATCTAAAAGATCTTTAATCCTATGCCGATGATGATAATTGATATAATGATGCAAAACCTATGTCATAGAGATTTCTAAGAATACTTGGATAGACAGGTTTCTTAAGATCTTTAACTCTTATTAATGTCCCAGATGGCATCATAAGAATCTGTGGTCTTCTTATGTTTCTCACCTCATAATATCCCAAGCCGATTCTCTCGACAATTATTTTACGAGAGATCTTCTCAG
>WYEN01000064.1 GCA_009903825.1 Desulfurococcales archaeon | reverse complement strand
AAGACGATCTCGTTTGCAAATGCTATAAGCTCTAGAGCCAGCGGAGCCAGAGCAAAACTTGCTATAGCAAGAATAGTCCCAGGCCATATCTGGACGAGACCGAACTCCACTAAAGTCCCTGCGACAGCTCCTAAAGCAAAATTTACTGCCAAGACTGCAGTGACCTTTCTTACGCTATTTAGATAAACAGGATCTTTGCTTCTGGCATATTTCACTAGAAGAGATGTTATAACCAGTGGAAGACCTAACGTCAAAGAGACAAATATTGCATGAAGATATATTCCCAGAGCCGATAGATGTAGCAGTGGAGATAAGTCGCTCATTATATCACCATAGACATATATCTGTGATAATATCTTTACAAATTTATAAAGTTTATGCTAATTATAACCTGGTTATACTTAGAGAATGTTTATTAGAGAGCTTTTCATATTAGAAAGATCGATTATATATAGCTAAAGGATCTTTTCTTCATATCTTAGCAAACCGGTTTTTATCAAAAGTTCACATGCCTTACATACTCTTCTCCCAGGACTTGTAGGCTCTCCACATATTATACACGTGTTTAGTTTGACTTCTCTTTCCTCAACTTCTTTCTCAAATAATTTGTCGTATTCCTCTAATAATTTTAACAATGATCCAGGTCTCTCCTCTTCAAGTCTATATAATACGTCGCGGATCTTAGATCTTAATGAAGGCATCATGTTGAGATATGGACACTCATAGATCTGAGGCTTGTAGCCTTTCAGATACGCGTATCTGGCAGTCTCATATTCATATATCTTTCTCAGAGGCTTTATTTTTGGAACAAAAAGCTCTGAGAATCTTCTTCTTTTTGGATGAAGCATGATCAGTCTAGCCTCATCTCCTCTCAACATGTTTATTACAAGCGTCTGAACCTCATCATCAAGATTGTGTGCCGTCGCAACTTTATCATATCCCAAAGATCTTGCTACAAGATTTATTCCTCTCCTTCTATATATCCCGCAGAATGTGCATGGAGAGATCTTAAGACCTTTTCCAATGGAGTTCTCAACCATCTCATCAACAGTGTATCCAGACAACTCTTTTACCGAGACTACAACAATGTCTATCCCATGATCTTTGGCATATGCTCTCAGCTGGTCAAGATCTTCAACTCTATTATATCCTTTTATTCCTTCAACAATTGTCACAGCGCCCAGCTTGGAAGGATCATGAATCTGAGTCATTATATTCATCAGCACGTAGCTATCTTTTCCTCCTGAGACTGCCAGCATGATCTTGTCATTATCTTTAAACATCTCATATCTCTTGACCTCATTCAGAACTCTCTCAAGAACATCTTTGAAAAAACATTCTTTACAAAGTCTTCTACCAGTATGTCTCTGATAAACAACCGCCTCTCTAAGACCACATATGTCGCATTTAACCATTTTAAGACACTATACTCCTAAGAAATATATGTCTTTCCAAAGAATATTTTGTCTGATATGAGAGAGGTGGGCAGTCTTAGATATATTGATTGATGTTTTAAAAGATCTTTATCCAGCAAAGATCTTAAGAAGAATAAATAGATTCGTGGTTGAGGTGGAGACTGAACGAGGAGCTGAGAAAGCCCATAACACAAACACTGGCAGATTAAAAGATCTTTTGATCAGAGGCAGAAAGGCTTTTCTACAGAAGATACGTTGTAAAAATAAAAAGAGTTGTCTCTCATATAGGATCATTGCTGTAGAAGATCTTTACGAATATGCCATCATCGACACAATAACTCAGAACAAGATTTTTGAGAAACTGATTGAGAGAAACATACTGGATTACCTCAGAGACTTCAGGATCATAAGAAGAAACCCTAGGATAGGCGCAAACGTATTTGACTATCTATTGAAGAAAGGTGATAAGGTCATCGTTATAGAGACTAAAAGCGCAGTCTTCAGAGGCTCCAATGGAGAGGCTATGTACCCTGATGCGCCTACTGAGAGAGGTAGAAGACATTTTAAAGAGCTTACTAACCTCAAGAGAGAAGGAATAGAGACAGGAATAATCTTTATAGCAGCTTTTAAATCTCCAACTTGTTTCAGAATATACGAAGAGATAGATCCTCAGTTAAAAGATCTTTTTATAGAGGCTTTGAAAAATAATGTTATGATAAAAGCCTTCTCTATATACATGAATTCCAGAGGAGAGATCTTTTTAGAAAACCCAGATCTTCCGTTATGTCCTTCAATGTTGAGAGAAACATTTATTATCTAAAACTAGTATACGATCTAGATCTTTGTTTCATATAAAACTGATAATTAGATAAAGCTTCAGATTTTCTCTTAAAGACTTCAGAAAACTCTCGCCATTAATAGTCTAGAAGAGTCTCGGCAACAAGATCATCTTTAACCACTTAGTTTTATGATAAGAAGTTAAAAAACATCTTTACTTCCTAGACATTATAAAGTTTTTATCTTCAAGAGTCTCATAAAATCATGTTCCCAGCTCGACATCTATGTTGCAAGATCCTTGAAACTATATTTTGAGGATCTGATGTTAAGACATCTCTGAGGATGATAAGAGAAAAGCTTTGTGTATATCATTAGGTTCTTTTGATCCAACAGATCTAATCTATATAAAAAGAGAGGCTGAGATGTATAGCTAATAAATTAATTATTGATACATAAAATTTTCTATGTTTAATATTGATTTGAGAGTATTTCTCATGATACTTCCTCACACTTTGATCGCAAGAAATGTTGAGGTGATTATCAAGACGTTAATTGCTCAGAGACTTTATAGAGAAGGTTTTTCACAACTTGACATTGCAAGGATTCTTGGTGTTTCTCAGCCTACTATAAACATGTATCTTAAAGATCCTTCTTATTCGCAAGAGAATATGATGAAGAGATTAAAAGAGATTGGGCTAGATCCTAAGGAGTTTAACGATTTCTTAGAAGAGATCATGTTTTTGATCAAGAGAGGTCTTACTGAAGATGTTTTAAGAAGACTAGTTGTATATTCTAACAGTCTTTTGTCATCATTAAAATTATGTGACTATCACA
>WYEN01000079.1 GCA_009903825.1 Desulfurococcales archaeon | reverse complement strand
AAACCTGGATCTTCGATTAAAACTTTGTCATTCAAATTTAAAGTAGGGCCCGTGGCCTAGTCAGGATAAGGCGCCGGCCTGCGGAGCCGGAGAACCCGGGTTCAAATCCCGGCGGGCCCGCGCTCTTCTTTAAATACCTAGATAAATTCTATGGGATTGTGTCTCAGTTCTTGCCTCTGTGGATGAGACATGAGCTGATTGATAATTTACTGAGTGAAATCATGTCTGCTAATCTCTGGTATACGAGGGTGAACGTGAAGGCTCTTGGCGGTGAGATCGGTAGGCTTATTCTCAAGTGAGTTAAGGAGAAGCTCAGGTTTACTAAGACCCTTGAGGTGCCCGGCATTTCCAGGGGTGTTGGCTATGAAATCCATGCGAAAAACATATGACTTAAAGATTCGCCAGATAGATCAACATCAAATAAGTCTCGAGCAACGTTCACTTATTTAACAACGTCTATAGGCAAAAATTATGAGACTGATATTAATAATCAATTAGATATTATCTAACGAGACATAAAGGAAACTTTAGAAGAAGCTACTCTATTTCTGCTTGTTAAGCTCATCTCTGGAACATTATAAGTCCTCAGAGAGGTCGAGCATCACAATATATAATTGTTTAGTAGTGTATTACTCGCTAGCATAGATCTATTCCAAGCCTTATGTACACCATTTTTCATGGTCTTCATTAAAAATCTACATTTTTATAAATTTATAAGTCATTTTTAGAAAGATGACAGAAAGCCATAAGGAGATGAGATGATGGGAGCAAATAAAAAATATTCGGGGTACACCTCGTGGCAGTTTTTCGAGCCGGGAAAGGATTATAAACCATTCAGATTGGCTAGAGTGTTAAATAGAGTTCCTTCAACGGTGATCCAGCTTTCTAAAGCTGAGGAGGAGAGAGTTGCTGAGATTATAGAGAAAAATATATTGATCTCTTTTCATGATCATGCAGAGATATTTCCTGAGGATCCGAAGGATTTCATAGAATATGAGAGAGTAGGGAGACCATTTATAGGTTATGAAGGTCTTGCGAAGGCTGGTTTTGATGCTTTTTTTGATGGACTTAAGAATGGAATAGCCCTAGCTAGAGGACATGATCCTTGGTCTATTGATAATGTCATATGGCAGATCGGTATGGTTCAAGCAGATCTTGATCATCAAGATCTTGTTTTTATAGGTAGGAAGGTTGAGGATATCGAGAAAGCATTTAAAGAAGGAAAGATCGCTATGATCATTCATATAGAAGGTGCTCCACATATGGGTGAAGAACTTGAGTGGCTTGATGTGTTATATGGTTTAGGCGTCAGATGTATGGGGATAGCATATAGCAGAGGAAACGAATATGGAGGCGGACTCGCCGATAAAATTGATAAAGGTCTCACAGATCTCGGTTATGAGCTTATTGATAGAATGAATAAACTAGGGATCCTTATAGATATTGCTCATGCAGGAGATAAGACTAGTCTTGAGGTCATCGAGTATAGTAGATATCCTGTTGCAATCACTCATGCAGGAGCAAGAGCTTTATGGCCTTCTAGAAGAATGAAGCCTGATGAAGTGATCCAGGCTCTCGCAGAGAGAGGAGGAGTATTTGGAGTGGAGGCGGCTCCGCATACAACGATAACAAAGAACAATCCTAGACATTCTATTGAAAGCATTATGGAACATTTTCAATATATTGAGAAGCTTGTGGGAATAGATCATGTGGCGTTTGGGCCAGACACATTATTCGGCGACCATGTGGCTCTTCATAAGGTATTTAGAGATCATCTCTCAATAACAAGACAAGAAGAAGATCTGCCTCCATATCCAAGAGTTGAATATGTAGATGGTTTAGAGAATCCTGCAGAGTTTGTGAATATAATAAGATGGCTTGTTAAACATGGATACTCAGATCAGGAGATAGCCAAAGTCGTGGGAGGAAACATATTGAATCTTCTTAAGAGAGTCTGGAGATAACAAGAGAGATTGTCAATTATAATAGCTAAGATTTTTCTATCTAAAGAAACTCTATGGCTAGACACAGATTTTTAATAACGTTACAATCGTCATAAATATTTAAGAGAAACAACATAGAGTTTTTATACGTTGAGAAGTAAATGGCGATTCATAACCTTTTATATTCATTGATTTCAGGCTCTCTGCCATCTACTGAGAAACGGGGGTCAGCAGTTCGATTGATACTCTAAGAAGCTCTTGAAGATCTTTTTCGATGTTTTTGAAATCAGTGTCAGCTGTTAGAAGAGTGTTTATTAACAGACCCTGCTCTTTCATAGCCTTAATATAGGCTAGATGAAGGAGATCTAGTGTTTTAAGTCTCAGCCTTTCTGTCAATTCTATAGCATACCTCATGGGATTGTATAATTTGCCGAATAAAGTTCTTGAGAAACCTCTTACAACAATATACTTAAGGTTAAATCTTTTCAAGATATATAGAATTATTGTCATAGATGCCATCCTATGATCATCTAGACCGAGCTTATCTTTTATACTGATCAACACCTTGTGTTGTCTGGCCAGCACACTGGCAAGCTCTGCTATAACCAGCTCAGAGACTATCTTATTGTCATGAAGTTCTAAAGCCTTTCTAGCCTCTTCTCTCCTAGGATCTGTTGGGTCGAGAGCCGCAACTATCACGCTCGTATCCACATAGATCAAAGTCTAAAACCTCTCCCGCTCACCCAGCAATTGCCTTAGAGCACCTTCAAGCCTGACAGGTATATCACCCTCCTCTTTTTCCAGCTCGAAGAGCTTGTTTACAGCTTCGGCAACCATCTGGATCTGTCTAGCATATCTAGCACCGATCCTTATAAAATCTCTCAAGGCCTCGCTCCTCGAACCATAGACGCCAAGCCTAACAAGCTCATCAACAAGTTTTAACAATTCATCATCAAGCCTGACAGAAACCACTTTACTACCCATATTAGACCCTAAGTATATGTATACGTATACGTATATTTATGCTTTCAATACTATAGAAACACGTAATAAACCTCTCCTTTCGATCTTATCGGTCTTTGATGTATACTCTTTTTAGTATCTGAACATCTCTATTTTCTCTATTATGTGTATGATCATTTGTTCTGGTGTGAGAGCAATCCCTTCTATTCCTCTGCTTCTTAATTTTTTTAATATCTCTTCTTCTCTCTCTGTCTCTCTCATGATCTTTATCTTATATATTAATGCTGAGAGATCTGATAAAGCTTTTATGTCATATAAAGATCTTAGCGGCATCATAACAACTATTTTATGACCTAATATTTTCAGTCTATTGATAAGTTCTTCAAAATATTGCTCGGAGGCTGTGGCAGGATCTGTGAATAAAAAGATCAGCAGCTTCTCTCTTGAAAACTTTTTTAACAAAAGATCCTTTATAATATTATTATAGCTCTCTACAGTCTTTTCCTCGTCAAATATTTTCTCGTAATCTGCTGAAGAAATTTTTCTTAAAATCTCTATAAAACTGTTGTATCCTCTTAGAAAATTCTCTGTGTAATAAACTCCTGATGGAGATACAAAGATTATTGATTGATAATCAGATCTTCTTGCGACATATCTGGCTACTGAACCTATGATCCTTGAGATCTGTTCATAAGGCGTGTATAGATATACTCCTCTGAAAAAATCTTGTGATGCAACAATTATATACAAGATCTTTATTGAAGACTCTCTCTCCATCTCTTTAACAGCCAACCTGCCTTTTCTAGCAAAAATTTTCCACACAATTCTTCTCATATCATCACCAGGCCTATAATCTCTAACTGATCTAAACTCGATGCCTTCTCCAGCCTCCCTACTTCTGGCGAAACCAATGCCTCTAGCATAACTATATATTCTTCTCATGATCACATGTTGAATCTCTGGATAAATCTTTATATAAAAAGATCTGTGGAGAATAATCTCTTGAGATTTAAAAAGCCCAAGAGGATCTCTAACAACAATTTTCAAAGGACCGATCCTGTGAACACCTACTCTGCCTCTGAATATGACAGAGTATTGAACAACTGATTTAGCAGGTATAAATATTAGAGCTCTGCCGACACTTATTCTATTAAGATGAGGAGAATGTTCTATAAAAAGCTCTCCTGATAATATAGGTATATAACTGTTGTTTCTAATTTTAAAAACAATTTTTATATCATGATTCTCAGTATGACCACTTCTCTCGACAGAAACCTCAAATCTTGTCAAAACTGCTGTTGAAAGCTCTACATAGCCTCTTAAAATTATCATGAGAAGAATCATAGATAAACTTATCAATATGATCTGATCAGATCTATTAACAACTCCATATGCAAGTAATATGACCATCAAAACTATATACATCGATAAACGTGTGGTAGGATTATTTAAAAAAGATGTTTCAGCAACTGATATGTTGTCTCACCCGAAATCTTTTTTAACATAAGATCCTATTGCCTCAAGAATGTTTAGACTATCTCTAGCAGCTTTTCTAACAACTCTGCCCCATGCGACAGGAATAATCCTGTCGACAATCTTTTTCTTAACAATTTTATTCTTATACTTATTCATATACTTCTGATATCTAGAGACAAAATTAGGATCTACGTTATAATCAGATAAAACCTTGGGTAAGACAGGATCTTCCAGACTGACACCTAGATAATGTATAAAGATCTCGTTCATATAATTGTATAACGTCATAAAATCTTTCTCATCAAATTTGATCCTTCCTCTTCTAATATTCTCAACAAGCTCTCTGAAATTAAGAATATCAACATATCTAATCTCTCTAAAAGAATAATCTTTTATACTAATCTCTCTTCTAAGCCATATAAGTGATGAGACAAGTCCTATGAGAAGAATGATCAGAGGTCTGAGAACAGACATGTTGATAAGCTCATTTATCAGATTATCTATCCATGATACCATAGGAGGCATCCACGTGGCTGGATGAAGTAGTTTTGCTAAAAACATTGCAATTATTTGAGCCATAGGGACTAGAGATATGTATCTGGGGTTGCTAATGATCTCATAGGGATCTAATTTGTTATATCTTGATCCATCAAAAATCACTAGACAATCAGGATCTTTATCACATAATTTGTTCAAAAGATCTATGTAAAGATCCATGTAGTTATATCTTAGATCTGATCTTAAAACTTGATTAAGAAATAAAGAGCCGTCTCCAATCACTAGAATATTAATCTTATCAATAGTCTCTAAGACCCCCACTCTGATCGTCTTCATAAGATCAAGCATAGAATAATATCTTTCAGACCCTTGCGAATAGATCAGATAATAAACCATGTCTTCTCCAGAAGTTTTGAAACTTGCCACATAACTCTCTTCAGATATATAACTATTGTTAACAACAAAACCTTTTTCTACAAACCCGATAGTCTCTACATAAGAACTTTCTTTCGAAATTTCTTCAATAGAAGATGCTATGTCTAGTCTCACAACATATTTTTTATCAGATGATATGTTGAAGACCGCCTCAGGATATAATAATGAGGAGACCGGATATAATGACATGTTCGTACTTATCAGAGAAGAAACCATCATTTGTGAAATATTTCTTATCTCAAGACCTGAGCCTTTGATAGGCTCTGTTGATAAAATTATTTTTCCACTGATCCTCAATGATGAATTAAACAACTCAAGTATCTGATTAGAGACTCCTGATTCGTCAGCGATAAAAATATTAAAAGAATTACATTTCTCAGCAAAACTTTTTATATTATAAAGATCTTCTTCAGAATAATATTTCTCTGGAGATATTATTATAAGAACAGCTTTTTCACATGAGACTGTCGGAATATGTGACCATGAGAGTATTAGAAAAGTCTTTGGATAAATCTGTTTAGTAATCATATAGATCTCAGATGTGCCTAAAGAACCTATGTTAAGAGGTGAAGATCCTAGGTATATATATGATGATGGAGGACCTTGTTCTAACACTGCTAAAACTCCGATGAATATTAACATTGCCACAGCTCCTGAGATCACGAGCTTAAGATCTTTTCGAGAAATATTTTCTGTCATTGTTCTCTTCTCTCTTTCTCAAAAGTCTTAGAAACAGAATATACGTATGCTGATAATTTGAGTATATATAGAGAGCCTGATAACAATGTGAAACCTATGAGTGCAGATAATAAAGATGTTGCTACAAGACCATTCTGCATATATCCTATCGAGAGAATCAAAAGAATGATCGATAGGATCAAGACTCCTAATCCTAGCCCCAGATAGATCATCCATCGAATATTTTCTGAAAATAATCTTGTTTTAAGGGACAAGACCCATCACTCTCCCTATCAACTCTATATAATAATATATGAGAAGATAATATCTATACATATTCTCATATATAAACTGATCTATTGGTCTCAGATTTAATATTCCAGACCTAGGATCCCATCCCCAGCTGAGATAAGCAGATGAATAGATCAGAATTATTATTAGAATTGCTATGATGATCCTCTTAAGATCAGTCTCTTTAGAAGATATTATTGATAAAATAGCCTTGATCATTACCCATGAGAGTATGAAAGAGATAAATACGCTGAGAAAATCTTTGATCCATGGCTGTGAAACAAAAATTTTTGAGAGATAATCAAATAATCTGATTAGAATAGCATAGATGAAAGGTGAGAATAATATTGAAAACATTATATCTCTAAGACTTCTCATAGGATAATCAAAAGAGACATCAATATCATCTATATCTCTAAAGAAGTTTTTCAAAAGATCTTTGGAGACTCTCGAGATATATATAGAGAATATTGACACAATATTGATAATCACATATGAAAAAACTACGAGAAGAGACAATATTAATATCGTGATACCGAGAGGATTCTGTGTGATAAAATTGATCAGAGGAGCCTCATATATATTTAGAGGTCTCACAGATCCTTTTAAAGTATTTATGAAGATGTATATATATTCTATTGAAAAATAGATCGGAGCGACAAATGTTGTTATAATAATAATGAGAGAACCTATTATCTTACTCATTCTATTTTTATCAACAATTTTTATATATCTGATCTCTCCATCTCTATATACAGTGGCGAACATATCATAGTATAACGTGTATACAAATGTTATTAGTGATGTCATGATCTGATCTAGAGAATATTTTCCTGATAATATCATTAGAATAGATGCTGTAAATGAAAAAACAGGTTTCATAAATATTATCAGAAGAATATAGAATGGAGCCACTAATAACATGATCATGATCCCAGGATCTTCTATAAATATCTTTAGAATCCCGTGGAGCCCTTTCATATAATATGTTGTATATATGTTTTCAAGAGCTTCTATAGATCTATTCATGAGAAAATATGTAAGGATCAATACAAAGATTCTTGAAGATATTCTAAATAGAAATGAGAGAAGATCTTCTTCAAAACGTCTCATCTTCTACTCATCTCTTTAAAACTTTCCTCGGCAGTTTTCTCAAGATCTTTGTTTATAACGCCAGCGTATTTAGTAAGCTCGTAAACCTCAGTTATTTTAGAAAAGTTTTGTGAGGAAGGATCTTTGTTTTCAATTATTTTTCTCAGATATTCTCTATGAGTCTCATTCTCATATCTAGGTACTCTCTTAGATAAAATTGAGACAGCCATCCAATAGATTTTTATCGGGGTCGGAAGATTAGATAGTCTGCTTATATCTATCACTCCTCTGTTTGTTATATATCTGCTGATCTTTTCTAAAGGATTAACTCCTAGTCTCAGAAGCATTATTATGAGAGTGATTAATACTCCTACAACAGCTATCTCAAGGATCATTGTTAAAGGAATTGATGGAAACATTATCTGAACAAGTCTTAGACCTTCGAAACCTGAGAAGAGATTTGAGCCTGACATATTGTTTTGAGAAACAAAAATTTTATTAGAAGATCCTTTCTCTATCAGAGATATATCTTTAGATGCTGAGATCATTTTTAAAAGCGCGTCTGAATATGATCTGTCTATAATGGCTCGCAAAAGATCCATTTCTCGTTCTCCAGCGAGATTATAGATGTCATAAACGTTTTTCTCAAGAGCTAATCTTTTGATAAGCTCTAGAGCTGCTGCATATTCTTTATAAGATATTCTACCTGAGACATACATCTCCATAAGTCTATTCATAGAAGAATTTGCTAACTCGGCAAATTTCTGAATATCTGATGTGTTAAGCTGTGATAATAAAGATCTTATCTCTGGATCATTTATTAACGAATAAAGATCTTTATAATCAGAAGATCCTGGGTTTGAAAGTATATTTATTGCATCATAAGCATCATTAGATAAGACGCCTTCATCTCTTAATCTATTAGCCACAGATCTTATATATGAAGAAGAGATGTTCTGTACACAATTAATATTTTTACAGCTGCTGGTGATGTTATCAATATTCTTAAGCTGATTAATTATCTCAGATAGTTCACTGCTACTTATATTTATGGTGTATGTTATATTCTGTGGAAAACCTATAGTATGTCTATTATCATAGATCTCGTTTGCATATGTCTTCTCATAGATTTGAAGAGTTGTTGATATAAGCAGTATTAAAAGAATTAATGTTAATATCTTACTTCTCATATTTTTCACCTGATCATGGTTTTGGAACAGGTGTTTTTGATAATATATTCTCAATAATATTCTCAGGTCTGACACCCTCAACTTCATACTCTGGTTTAACTATTATTCTATGAATAAGTACTGGTCTAGCAATTCTTTTTATATCATCAGGTATCACATAGTTTCTCCCCTCTATATATGCTAATGATTTTGCAAGTCTTATCATTGAGATCCCTGCTCTAGGAGATCCTCCTAATCTAACTGCTGGATGACTTCTTGTGGCCTCTACTATTGAGGCTACATACTCATATATAGAGTCGTCTACACGTACATTTCTAACATTATTCATATGTTGAAAAAGTTCTTCTCTACTGATCACAGGCTTTAGCTCTCTAGATCTTTCCTCAATCTCGTCTATTCTGCTCATGATTTTTATAAAACCTTTTGTAGAAGGATATGTAGTCTCTATCTTAACAAGAAATCTATCAAGTTGAGCCTCTGGCAGTGGAAAGACTCCTTCAAACTCAATAGGATTTTGAGTAGCTATAACCATGAAAGGCTGTTTCAATGATAATGTGACTCCTTCTATAGTCACTTGTCTCTCTTGCATCGCCTCGAGAAGTGCGCTTTGTGTTCTCGGAGAGGCTCTGTTGATCTCGTCTACAAGAATTATGTTTGCAAATATAGGTCCTTGTCTAAGCTCAAACTCTCCCGTTTTCTGATTATAAACATATGAGCCTAAAATATCGCTTGGAAGAAGATCTGGGGTCATCTGAATTCTCTTAAACTCAAGATCAAATAATCTCGCTATCGTCTTAGCGGTAAGAGTCTTTGCAATACCTGGAACACCCTCCATAAGAGCATGACCTGATGAAAGCAGAGTTGCGACTAAGAGAGAGATCTCATATTCTCTCTCAATAAGTATCTCAGAGACTATGTCAAGGATCTTTCTTAACATACTCATGACAGCTAATCATCCTCCTAATAATTATACAAAAATAAAATAAATCTCAAGACTATAATATCTGAAGTCAACATTAAAGAATCAGGCCCTCTGACATCATTCTTTATCAGAATTCTTTACAAACTTCTTCATCAAAGATCTTTTTCAGAATAAAATCTTTAGAATACGCTGTGTGTCATGCTCAACTCTAATAAGACTTTAATCTGAGGTATATTTTATCATTTAAAGAAATATAATGTTTAGGGGTCATATCATAGGATATGTCCGTGTGAAAGGCGTTATCGCTAATCCTTTTAGAAGAGATCTTAGAGTGGAAGTGGAGTTTATAGCTGATACTGGCGCAATATATACTATGATACCTGAATATATTGCTGAGAGACTAGATCTTAAAGTAGTTGATAAGAGAAAATTTAGAATTGCTAGTGGCGAAGTAGTTGAATATCCTGTTTCAGAAGCATATATAATAATAGAAGATAAAGGGGTCACAAGTCTTGTTGTTATAGGATCTGAGAAGACGCCGCCGCTCCTTGGCGTCACAACCTTAGAGTTATTAGGATTCCAGGTAGATCCGATAACTGGAAGATTAAAACCGCTGGAATTGCTGCTCTTATAATATTAATCTTTTCATGTCTTCTTTTTTCGAGTATTAAAAGGATCTTTCTTTTCATCATCTTTCGGACTCTAAAAATAATCTAACTTATTTAACTTAGCTCTTCTCATGAACCTGTATTTGTCTAGTTTTTTATATCTCTTATAGACTTATGAACTACATAATTATAATAGAAATTTTAAGAAAAATATGCGGCGGCCGGGATTTGAACCCGGGATCGCCGGCTTGGAAGGCCTGATCCTGATGAGAATCAGTTCACGATCGATACATGAAAACGTGAACTTTAGCTCACATATGATTTATCCTTATCATTCATATCTATTCTTTGTGAACCTTGAAGATATCTATCAAGTTTTAAAGCGATCCCTTGGCCGTATAATTTAAATGCTTCAAAGAATCCTCTTAAAGCCTCCCATTCTCTTTCTCCACAAGCTGCCATTATCAGAGACATTCTTAAGAACAAATCTTTAAGTTTATTACTCCAAATCCTCTCTAGAAGCATCTCCATGTTTCTCTCACTAATAGCAAGACTTGTTTGAGCGGCTGCCACAATAGAATATGTAAAGAAAACCGCCAATGAATAGTATATGAAGCTCACACCTATGTCTTGATCCTTTTCAACATCTTTTCTCTCTAAGAAATATTCTATTCCTCTCTCTAATAACTTGATGATATTTGAATAATCATCACTATTAATCTTGGGAGCGTTTCTTATGAAGGTCCTGCCTCTCTCAGTTAATATGTAATGACCTTTTTCATCTTTAGTCACAAAACCTTTCTCAAAAAGTCTCTTCATATGTTTATAAACATTCTGTCTTGAAACACCAAAGCGTTTAGCTATATGTGAAAGGTTGACAGTTCCGGTTGACATCTGATCTAATATCTTCAAAATCTCTATAGGATCTACTTTTCTCTTATCACTCATTGTCAACACCAATATTTATATCATAGTTGACATATATAAATATTTTACATGGTGAAATGTCAATTATGGAAAATAACATAACTGTAAATCTCTTAAGCCAAGGATTGATTGACGCGGGAGAACTAAGGATTACAGTAACAACTTTAGGCAGAAAAATACCGGGAAAAAGATATCTGATCTATCTGCCTATGAATAGAAACTATATATGGGAGGTTCTTCACGAGAAAAACGTGAAAGTGAGAGTCTTCATAGAGATCCCTAGTGAGGCCTTGAGAAATGAGGCAGGCGGAAAAAGAGAAGAGAATTAATAATGAGAAGCCTGAGGATCTCGACTCAGAGCTGCTTAATAAAGAGGTTGAAATAGCTCTACAGACATATGGATCATTGAGAGGAAAAATAGCTGGGATAAGCAGATATTGGATCAAGCTGGAGTTTAGCGGGAAATATATCTATATCAACAAGCCTTTCATAGTGTTCATCAGACCTATACAATAAGGGATCCTTCATGGTTCTTAAGAGAACGCTTAAGGTGTCTGATGATGTGTATCATGTTATTGAGAAGTTGAAACATGAGATGAACCTTAGATCACCAAATCAGGTTTTGAGAATAATATTAGAGGAGTATCAGGCTAAACATGTTAAGGGTAACCCTAGAGACATTGATCAGGGTAACCCCGCTAAATGTGATCCCATGGAGACATTAAGAGGCTTGTTAAAAACATGTAGAGCTGAAAGACTGAATAACATCTACGTAATAAGATGTGACAGCAAAACAGCCGTGATCGGAGAGAAAACTCTCATAGACCTATTGAATAGATTTAACATAATGATCGAAATGACCTGAAAAAAGTGATTTTTATATGAAAGAGACAGAGACCCGCGGCCAACCCAATATTAACTTAGAAAAATGGATTAATAAATCTGAGTCATCAGAAGAAACATCAGATATTGTAGCATTTGAAGAGCTTGATGAAAAAGATATTATGAATCTATTGGAAGTGATGAAAAAGATATATGACATAGAACATTTATATATACAATGGAGAAAAATTGTAAGCCAAGGCGTGTCTGAAAGAAAATCTCCTCGAAGCTTTATCGAGATCTTGATAAGATTGATCTCCGTAGCTGATGAGAAAATGATTGAGATATTAGAAGAAGAATACACAAAGGCAGGCATAGATCTTAAGCCTTTCAGAAGAGATTTAGACTTGTTAAGAATGTTCATAAAATCTGATGTTTATAAAAATCTTATTAAAAGACTTCTTAAAGTTTGGGAGATTAAGAGATTATATGAGAAAACCACTATAGTTTCATCAGTATTTGCGGATATAGTAATACAATACTTCCAATATATTAAGAACCTCATGTTTAATAATAAGGATCTTGGTCTTCATTGTTGGGATGACAAGCGTTATGTAGAGTGTGATGAAGATGTTAAAAGCCTGATAGAATCTCTCTATAGATTATTTTTTATTGAGAAGATAGGGATCCGGTATTCAATATTAGTAAGGGAGATCATGACAATACTTGAAGACAGATTGAGAGAGCCTATGAGCGAGGATCCTCTCTCAATAGCTTTTGATAATTGTGTGTTCAGCTGGGAGACATTATCATGTGAGCCTCACAACCCTAACAAGATAATCTTTCATTATATTCCTCACAAGATTAACAAGGATCTTCTAAACAAGCTTTTGAAGACAGAAAACATCACAGAGGATCTTGTTAATAAATACGCTCCCAAGACGTTGAAAGCGTTCAAAGAGTGGGTCGGGGATAAATGGATAATACTGTTTGAAGTGATAGGCTTCACCTTATATCTTAGACCGTATAAAAAGATGATTATTCTAGTAGATCGTGAGGGAAGATTCGGTAACACGGGTAAAAGCTCTTTTCTAAACTATCTTGAGATGATCCTTGGAGAAGAGAACTACAGCTCAATCCCTCTTCAAGCTTTTGAAGATCCTACTGCTAATAGATTTCAGGTAAGCGCGATATATAGAAAGTTGGCTAACATATATGCGGATCTTCCTGAGAAAGCCCTGAGTGAACTAGGCGGTATAAAAGCCGCGACGGGAGAAGACACGATCCCAATAGAAAAGAAGTATAAAGACTCATTTAAGTGGAAGCCTTACACCAAACATATCTACTCGGCTAATGAGCTCCCCAGACTTGTGAAGATAGACATGGCCTATCTAGATAGAGTGTTGATCATAGAGTTTTTAGGCCTGTTTGAGAAGAGGATCCATAACTACATAAATACTTTGAGAGACGAAATTCCTAACGCCGTAGCGGTTGGGATAGCTGCTTTTCACAAGGTGTTGAAGAGAGGATCCTTCTCATATGAGAATACTTCTGAGGACGCTAGACATATATGGCTTTCAAAAACTGACTCAGTGTATGCCTTCATGAGATGGCTTGAGACGGGAGGAGCGTTAATAAAAGATCCTTCTGGGAGAATCAAGATTGACAAGCTATATGAATACTACTCTAGATATTGTGATATATTTGATAGAGATCCTGTGGCTCAAAACGTCTTCACGATGAGACTTAAACAATATAGATACGAGATCAAAAGACCTCACAATGTATCAACTTTATATGGATTCAGACTTGATGAGAAAAGGCTTGAGGAGATGTTGAGAGAAGAAGAATCTGAAAAGACATAGGCCCTATGAATCATAGGTTAATATTGGTTAATGATCATTCAGGCCATTGTTATTTTACTATTTTTTATCAAAATCCTGTCACAAAAACAATGGGTTGTTTGATCATTAACCGTTATTAACCTATGATCGCTGTAGAAAGATCCCTGTGGGATCCTTTTCATCATTGGCTGTCTTCATGAGGCGGCTGCTTGTAATGTTTTTGGAGGCCCATAGATTTATGGGTCTCTGTCTCAACTGTTTTTCTCTATGAAGGGTTACCCTGATCATATTCATTGGGGTTGCCCTGCCAAAAGATCCTTCATAGGCGTCTTAAGGCTTTCATCATAACGGCCCGACCCGTTAGGATGATCCCCGCGTGAATATTTTTATACAAATCCTCAGGCGAAGGATCATTCAGATAATAATGATCCTGATGAAAACCCTCTGATCACGCGGATTCTAATGAGGGATCATTCTCGTGAGGGCCGTGACATTTTTACCTGCCGCGGCAGGCTAACATTATTGTGTATATAAATATTATCTCACTAAGGTGGGGGCTATAAAATTTTGTCGAGCCCTCCCGCCCGCTTTCACGCCCGCCTAATTTTATACCCGTATATATATAGTAGAGGTAACATTTTGGCCCGCGAGCCGCAGGATCCTTTAAAGAAAGATCCTATACATTATAGGCTGCCAAAATCATTGGCCTCTCAATAATTCAGGATGCTGCCAAAAGCAGCCTAACATTCTCAGGGTCTGAAAAATGATTATGCCCTGAGACTTTTAGAAGAGAAATCAATGATAAAAATAATATGATTTGAAAAGCCGCGGGCCCCCTAGGTATATATGTGATAAGTGAGATTTAGAATAGCTCTTATATCGAAATACAGAACAATATGTTTCAAAAAGCTGTTTATAAGCTCAACAGCTCTCTCAAAACCATCTTTATCTCTAATGTTCTCATAAAAGTTTTTCACAGCGAAAAATGGCTTGTCTTTTCTCTCATTAATATATATCATGGAGACTTTATCAGTTATCAATTCTGATTTTATATAGTTGATGCTGAAAGCCTCAAAAAGATATTGTTCAGGCTCTACATATGTTATCTCAAGAATATTACTGAAATAATCGTTATCCTTGAGGAGATATCGGATCTCAAATTTAGCGTGTTTCAGATGATCCTCAACAAATTCAGCTTTCAACATATATCTATATCTCTTCTCAAGATCATCTTCTCTAATTGTCACATCAAAACTTCTCTCGATAAAGACATTGTTCATCAAGACCACCCTGATCATTCTAATAATGTTATTAATGTTTTAAGCATCTTAATAGCATCATCATAATTCTTTTCTTCAAGCAGCTTGTATATATCAACAAGCTTATATAGGATCCTTCTGTCACTATCAAGCCACATTCTGATTATTTCATCAGTTACCTCGATAATCTTTCTTCTACACTCTTCTCTACAAGCCTCCTCATATATCTCCTTAAGATCTATGTTAATCTCTCTCTTAATCATGTTCATCACCATTTTAATGTCTCAAGATATTTAGGATAATGTTCATCAGCCTCACTGAGAAGATCCTCATAACGAGCCTCAGAAACCTTTAATTCACCAAATCTACTTTGAATGAAACGAGCCACTTCTCTAGACACGACCTTAATCATTAGTCTCCAAGATATTTTTCTAACATATTTAGGTGGCAATAGATTACGTCTTTTAATATATTTCTCAAGAGCTCTTCTACTAATATTATTACCCGCGTATTCCTCAAGCAGCCTCAGAGTATCTAATGAGAAATAAGCCCATTCACAAGGCTTAACACTCTCTCTAAGACCCACGTAATATCTACAGAAGCCTTTATCATTAAAACACACAAGTCTAGACGTCTCAACATCCAAGCCGTTTATCTCAATAATCTCATTAGGATTGAAGCTCTCAATAATGTATATAGCGTGTGATAGTCTGAGGCCTCCCTCAAGCATAAGCCTATAGACTAAATAATATAGCTCATGATTTTCTCTCAAGACGGATAAGGTCTTAACAAGATCCTCAAAATTGATTGGGTAGGATCTTACATCAATCTTATAGCTTCTGCTAGGAACGATCTCCATTACCCATCCATATGTCTCAGGCGATATTCTCCTAAGATAATAGAGATATTGAATATAGTGTCTAAACACATTTCTAAGCCACTTGTTCTTATGATTAATCACATAGTTGATAAGATCCTCACTAAGAGTTTTACCTTCAAGATGTTTCTTAAAGAGATTACGATAATAAGCTATTGTCTCAGGATCTAATATTTTTCTCCTCTTCTTTCTCTCACGTAGAAACTCTTCAAATCCTTGGCTCCATGTAAAAACTACTTGTGAGAGACTTATCCCAAGCATCTTTCTGAGATCTTCTCTGAAATTCTCCACCGTAAACCTCAGTATGGCTTGTTTCAGATATTCATCTTTAGAGGCTAACGCTACAGCCTGTAGAATTAACGAATAATCTATAGATCCATCTTCTCTAATGATTCCTACAGCCTTCAACCTGTCTATGCCTGCAACTATCTCGTTAAACTCTTTTTCATCAAGATATTGAAGAGCTTTTGATATTACATCATCAGGGATCCTTCTAATGCCATTCAGATAGTTATGAAGAGATCCTTTTGCTATATCAAGGATCTCCACGGTCTTGTTGAAGCCAAGCTTCTCCTTGACTCTTCTAAGGATCTCTCTTCTAACATCATCACCAAGACCCTTGATATTAACCTTATGAATCCATCTAGAAGAAACATTTACATCTCCTATGAGTTCACTCATGAGTTCACACCCCCCAAGTAGAATCGTGAACTTCGGGGGGTAATAAGCATTTTTATGCGGCGGCCGGGATTTGAACCCGGGATCGCCGGCTTGGAAGGCCGGCGTCCTAGACCAGGCTAGACGACCGCCGCTGTCCATTATTTTCTTTAGAGATTTGTATATATAAGTTTTTCA
>WYEN01000099.1 GCA_009903825.1 Desulfurococcales archaeon | reverse complement strand
TAGATAAGCTTGTGCATCTCTTTCTCAAGCCATTCTCTGATCAAAGGAGGCCCTCCTAAAGCACCTGTGTAGCTATTAGGAGAAGTCTCTGGAGAAATAAATATCACAGGGATCCTGATAGTCGCTGACAAAATATATCCCCTTAAAAAAGATTATTATGATTATTATAATATGTTTATGTTAATGATGTTAATTTACGTGAATAGACTAATTATGATGAGTTGATAAATGACTATGCTATCGACAATTTTTCAGTCGGCTATTAACATTATTGTTTATCATTATCCATCTTCTATAAAAAGAGTTTATGAATCTATAGTTCTCGACTAAATTTGCTGAAAATTTTAATATGTTGTTTAATAAATAATCGATTGATGAGAGAAGACACAAGTTTTTTATTTGATAAATATGCTGATAAATATGATCTTTGGTATGAGAGGAATTATTTCGCATGGGCTTCTGAGCTTGAGCTTGTGAAAAGATTTAGATGTGAGAAGGCTCTTGAGATAGGTGTTGGCTCTGGAAGATTCGGCTCATACATTAATGTGTTGGCAGGCATTGATCCTTCTATAAGACTTCTTGAGAAAGCCAGAGATATTGAAAAGATCCTTGGGTATGGTGAGCATCTTCCATTTAGAGAAGGATCTTTCGAATGTTCTTTTTTAATTGTCACGTTATGTTTTGTGAAAGATCCTTATGAAGTTGTTAGAGAGGCTTTGAGAGTATCTGACAACGTAAGGGCAAGCCTCGCTCTTTAGGGCGTGATATATTTTATAAGTTTTTAAATATTTCTGAGGGTCGGGTCTTTGGCGGGCAGAAAATTCAGAATGTCCAGCGGGGGGAATCCCCGAGGTGTGCCCGTCAGAGAGCCCGACCCTCTAGAGGCATTTAAGAAGATTGTTGAGAAGAGAAAGAAGAGCAGTAAAAGGACTGTCAGGCTGAGACTGCTTCCAGAAGAACATGAGGAAGAGATACTATTTGATATTGGCTTGGCATCTGTGAGGTTGTGGAACGAGCTTAACTACGAGAAGAGACAACAGTTCTTCAGAGACGATCTGACGCCTGAGAAGAGAGCTGAGATCAACAGAAGATATTATCATAAATATAAGAAAATTTTAGGCGTTAATGCTGGTCAGATTATCAACAAGAATGAGGAGGCCTGGGAATCATTCTTTGAGCTTTTGAAAATGAAGAGACTGAGAAGATTACCGCCTCATATCAGAAAAATTTCTCCACCAGGATATTGGAAAGATAAGATCACAGGAGAAAAGAAGATCCGTATTTTGATTAGAAACGATAGATATTATTTAGAGACTGTTAATGAGGGTGAGGGCCGTCTGGTTCTCAAAGATTTTAAATTGAGCATAAGATATGCTGGCAGAATAAGATGGGAGGGCAAACAAGGAAGGCTTGAGATTATCTATGAGGCTGGCAGATGGTTCGCCTATATACCTATAGAAGTTGGTGTTAAGCCTTCTAAATCAAATCTCAAAGGATATATAAAGCCTAATTATAAAGATAAGAAAAATAGGATCTTTAATCCTAAAAGTATTAAACAGAGAGATCCTGTTGGAGACAAAAAGGCTTTCATAGATATAGGTTTGAATAATCTATTCGCCGTAGTAGTCTCAGACGGATCAGCATTACTCATCAAAGGTGGAGTAATTAAATCTGAGTATTACTGGTGGAAAAGAGAGATCTCTACATATCAATCTGTTAGAGACTTATTAAAAAATGCTGGGATCTCAACATGGATGAAGTATCATGAGAAATATCTTAAAGCGTTATATAAGAGGAATGAGAGACTTAGACATCTCTATAGAACAGCTATAAGATTTCTAGCTGAGACATTATGGAGTAGAGGTGTTGAGAAGATATACATAGGATATCCAATGATGCTCTCACAATATAATGGTAATGAATACAACACTAACATATGGTGGTATAGAAAAATTATTCTATGGATGATAGATGTGTTTATAGAATATGGCATAGACGTTGAGATCGTCCCTGAGGATTACACTAGCCAAAAATGTTCTATATGTGGTGAGATACATAGAGATGGAAGAATATACAGAGGATTATACATATGTAGAAAGACTAATAAAAAGATTAACGCTGATATAAATGCAGCATTAAACATAGCAAGAAAAATAGGATATAAAATAACAATAACAAGAAAAATAGAGAGCTATCTGATAACACATAAAGGCGTGAAACCATTAACCCCCCACCAGAGGGCTAACACTCGAGACCCAGAGATTCGAAACCCCGCCCTTAAGGGCGGGGAGGGGTCATAGAGTGATAACATGTATTGTGCCCAAAGAATCTTTCTTAGGAAGAAGATATGTTGAAGAAGCTGAGAAGGGTCACATATTTTATTCAAAAGCAAGATTTTATACTACTCAAGAGGTTATCAACATGTTTTCTAAATATGATGCTGAGCCTAACAGAATTATGGGCACAATAACAGATCATCCTGAGAATCTTAAGAATATAGATGTGATATATAACATATCATCTCTAGAAGAGACTAGCAGATATGGTTTCATATGTATAGAGTTTCTCAAAAAGAGTGTTTAAAAATGTTGTATTATAGATCATGTGTAAATATAAGAGAATCAGCTAAATAATCTTGATGCCTAGATTATTTTAAGATCCTATATTTTTGTGTAAATTTCTACTCCAAGTTCTTTAGCTGTCTTCATAGCTTTCTCATCAATAAATGGCGTTATAATAACTAGTCTAGGTCTGATCCCTGTGACACGTTGATAAAGACCTCCGATCCTCCAGAGCTCAACAACATCACCGCTTGAGGCGCTCGCCTTAACCTCAACCAATATATGTGCCTCATCTCTAATCAAAAGATCTATCTCAACCTCTGATGGATAACCATATACCTCTCCTTTCTCATCATAAAATTTCCACTTCTCCACCTTTCCTCTGCCAAGAACCTCTTCTACAAGTCCTTTAACAGCTCTTCTAAAACTCTTCTCAGTTTCTAAACCCCATCTAGCTCCAAGCATAGTAATTTTTCTATCAATCCTCTTCTCCAAAAGATCCATTCTTCTCATCAAAGCCTCAAATCTTTTGTCATGTTCTAACAGTTTTCTCTCTATCGCCTCAAATCTTTTATAAGCCTCCTCCCAACGCTTGTTATTTTCCTCCCATCTT
>WYEN01000017.1 GCA_009903825.1 Desulfurococcales archaeon | reverse complement strand
ATATTATCTGATGAAAACAATATCGGACTCAACATTTTAAACAAAAGCCTATTGATCCAGTATAGAGTAAGATTAAAAGGAGAAGAGAAGACTGTTGAAGAAGGGCCGTGGAGCGAAGAGTATCTTCCTATGGAGACAGTTTTCGTAAGTCTGATACTCTGTAGAGATTATAAAAGTGATGGAGGCTCTAAATCTGGAGTAGAGATCTGTGAAGAGTTTAAGAAGGAGATCGATAAGAAGACTATATATGTAGGTGGCAGAGAGACTATTGGAAGAGGGCTGGCAAAACTATTCATAATATAGCGATCCTATGGTGATAAATTTTGAGTGAGGTTGTCAAATACTCTTTATCTTGTATAGAGGCTTTGATCAATGAGAAAGTTGATAAAGATGTTCTGAGAAGTTTCAGAGCTAGAGCAAGATCTATTCCTTCAGACATGTTTATGCATGGATTCATTTATACAATGACTTTATTAGCTGCACGTAGCAGTAGAAGTATTTTAGAGAAAGGCTTAAAAGAGGTCGATTGTAAAAATATTGTTAAAGAGATATCGAGTTTAAAAGGAGTAGGTTCTGATGAGAGAGGCTATGGATTATATGGCGCAATGATCCTTTATATATTAAAGAGGTTGAATGCTCTTAAATCAGAGACTTTTAATGATCTTATTAGAGAGGCCTCTGGAAACCCGGTTGTAGAGTTTAAGACAAGAATAGTTCTTGAGTGGCTCAAGAGATTCTCTGAAGCATATATTGAAGAATGATATGGTGTGTCTGAATTGTTGGAGTATAGAATCGACGTGTCAAACTCGACGCCTCTACTTATAGGATGGCATGATCCTTTGAAGATAGATCCTAAGGGCATCAGAACTACAGAGATTAAAGGATTATGGAGATGGTGGACCAGAGCATTTGTTGCTGGAGCAATGTATGATCTAGGTCTTTTAAAAGGTGAACATAATAGAGAAGGCGTTTTAGCTAAACCTTCGAAGGAGGATGCTGAGGCTATAAGCTGTTTTGTGGGAAAAATAATGGGGCTCGGATACACAGGATCTTCGGATGCCGAAGGATCTAGATTCATATTATATTCTGAGCCTCTACAGAATCTTCGAATCAGAAATTTAAAAGATGAGTTTCAGAGGATAAGACTTTTAAGTATAAAAAGATCTGTTGAGACTCTAGAGCCTGGAGGAGGTTTCAGAGTTATAGTTAGGAAAAGAGTCGAGAGATATAGAGATGCTGAGAATACTGCTCTGAGAATTCTCATAGTCTCTTTACAGCTCTCAGGTCTTGGAAAGGGAGGGAGAAGAGGTCTTGGCTCTCTAGATATAAGATCTCGGATAGATTTTGTCAGAGAGAGGAATCTGAAAGATCTTGTTGAAAACGTCTATAGAGAAACTATTGAAATCATTAGAAAATACGCTGATCTCTGTATAAAAAGATCTTTTGTTGAAAAAAGAGAAGATTTGATCCCTCCTATGCCTCTTGTCTCGAAAGGATCTTATAAGAATCTTAAGATCTTTCAGATACTTTCCGTCAGAAACGTAAGCTTTAGATCGTTACATAACTTTTTCGTTAGATCTGAGAGATGTAGAGTATTATATGGAAATTATATTTGTGAAGATGATCTGAGAAAAACTTTAAATGCATGGATTCTTGGTCTTCCAAGAGAGCAGAGGTCTACTGGGTATAGCATAAAAAGTGAGACTATTGTGAGAAGAGCCTCACCTATATTATTAAGTTATCATGCTAGAGGCAATATATTTGGTGAAGGAGGATTCATATCTGTTTTCATCTCTGGAGACTGGCCACTCAGTCTTAAGTGGTGTGAAGGTTTTTCAGGCTGTAAAGATATTAATATAGATCCTTCGAGACTTATGGATGCTTATTCTACAGCTATCAAAGAGTTAAATGAGTATCTCTCTAAATTAAATGCTAACATAACATATATATGGCCTTAGGTGGGTGTCATGTCTAGAAGAGGAAGACCTGATAGTTTTGAGAATTGTATAAATAGATTTCTGAGCGATCTTATGAATAAAAATGTTGTTTCATCTCTTGTGAAAGCTTTTATATCATGTTTTTCTGATGTTGGTAAGGAGAATTATATATCTATTTTTGAGAGATATTCTGTTCAAAAACTCTATGAAGAATTTAAATGTGAGAAGATCTCTGGTCTTTTGAGAAGAGCCTCTTTATATATTGATGATCTGTTTAAAGAAGTTAAGAATATTTTTGATGCAGCATTTTTAATAAGAATGGAGCTTGTCTCAAGACTTTCAATACAGACTAGAAATCCTATGATTCCTTTTGACATATCTATTGCCTGGGATCCTATATTGAATCTTCCTTATATACCCTCCTCCAGTCTTAAAGGTGTTGTGCGAAGTTACATACTTAATATCGTTAAGATCAATAAGATAGATGATATATCTGTATACGACTTGTTTGGAAGAGGAGGGAGAGAGAGTAGTATAGGAGCATTAGTATTTTTTGATGCATATCCTGTGGCCTGTATGAATAGTCTTATAGAGCCTGAGGTGATAACACCACATTATAAAGAGGCTGAGAGAAAAATAGATGAGACAAGCTCATCACCTGTGCCTATAGTGTTTCCAACAATAGCGTCCGGCACCATATTTAATACTATAATAGCCATAGATTACAGTATGTTGGAAACAATATATGAGAATAAATCATTTGATTTGAGACGTCTAATAGATTTTGTGAAAGAAAACGTTATTAAAGCATTAGACGTTGGCGTAGGGGCAAAAACAAATTTAGGCTATGGAAGAATCAAAGCTGTATCACAGACAGAATATGTTAGAGAGAAGAGCATATAAATATTTTTCCGATCTTCTAATAATAATTTTAATCTTCAGCTTTTTCGATAAGATATACATGAGGTGTCATAACATCTGATAGGTCTATAAGAAAAGTCTTTGACGTGCCCTTCTAATGTGTAGTAAAAGTCGTCTCTGTTTCTATTCTTATCTTGCAAATATGATTCTTGATATGATCTCTGTTAAAAGTGTTGCTATAACAGATCCTGTTAAAATAAGCGTTATTTTGATCGCAAGATCTATTCTTTTATCTAGTGAGTCTATTCTCCTATCTAGTGAGTCTATTCTTTTGTCTAATGCATCTATTCTTTTATCTAGTGCATCAATTCTCTTATCAAGATCATTTATTCTTTTGTCAAGATCATTTGTTCTCGCA
>WYEN01000073.1 GCA_009903825.1 Desulfurococcales archaeon | reverse complement strand
CTTCCTGAGATTTTTTAGCGATCTCACCAAGTTTAGCCAATAGATCTGAGATGCTGTAATTCTTCTGAGAGATCCTTCTATTAGCCTCGCTAATAAGATTCTTCACATCCTGAGAATTTTTAGTATCATCAGAAAGAGAGCTATAGAGATCCACAAAACTCGATAAGTCTTTAGAGAAGTTATATAGTGTCTCGAGAGAATGATTAATGCTTTGAACCGTGGAGATGTCATTAGTCTCTTCAAGCTTTTTAGAAAGATCCTCTACATCTTTCTGTAGTGGTGATACATCAAAAAGAGAAGACGCCTTAGACAAAAAGGATCTTATGTCTGAGACAAGCTTCCTACCATATTTCTTCAACTCATCCAGGCTCTGAGAAGACTGTTTTACATAAGCATCGTATAACGCTTTGATTTCATAATAATAGGCCTCGACCTGAGGCTGTATTTTCGATAGATCTTGATCGGAAGCTGATGAAACCTGAGACCTCAGTCTTCTGCCTTCCCTTCTCTTCTCTAACAATTCATCTTCTGATATAACGCCTGGGATAGGAGCTATTTTATCTAATAATGATAGAGCCTCATCAAGCATTCCAAGAAGCTTACTCCTAAGATCCTCTCTCCTCTCAGTTGAAAACTCTGATACCTGAGGGATCTCTTCTACAGCCTCTTCACTTCTGTAGATATTTACCGAAACATATTCTTGGGACATAGATCGATCACCATCTCAATAAAATATAAAGGATTAGAAAAAATATATTAAAGCTTTTCATCGATCTTTTACTCTGATTTTAGCCTCGAGAACTGGAGTAATGTATTTATTTAACAATAGCTTATTATTATTCACTTCTTTTTCAAGATATCCATATTTTAGCTCAACTTCTATCTTGTCTTTTAAAAGACGTCTCAAAAGCTCGATCAAAACAAGAAGCTTCTCAATTTGTTTACCTCGTGCATCAATATAAATTTCTCCAAAATTGTTTAGATTCACCAGTGCATATAATACAAGCGACTTTAATGGCAAATTCCCTGCATACATCTGCTTACGGATCATGTTTTCACCATAGATCTTTTCAATGTAGAGATCCTTTTCACGGATCTTTTTATCATCTCTCTCTTATGGGCCATATCTTCCTCATAGATCTTCTGAGGCATTTTCATCAAAGGATAGACGAATGCATCTACGATATCTTCAATATGTTTAAATTGATCAACTGATTTTCTAACATCTCGAGATAATAACATAAACCCAGAGGCCTTAACAAACGTCTCAGGCACGTCAAAAAAGATCGCTGTGAGACGTTTCTCAATGAGACGTCTAACGAAAGATGACAAGTCCTCAGGCCCGTTAGAAACAATAATATACACACCTACATTAGCTCTCCCATAGATCAATAGGTCTCTAACTTCCTCATATACAGCTCTCTTTTTCGTCCATGTCCAATATGGTGTAAGCCAGTCGCTCGAGTCATCGAGGAGAAGGATTGGAAAACGGATGTTCTTTTTGTATGATATTTTTAATATTTCATGAAAAGTTTCCAAGTCATTGATCCTGAATATATCCAGATCCTCATCTTCTAGGCCTAACTCGTTTTTAAAGCCTATGAGACTGAGGAAGATGTCCAGAGAAGATAAAGAGTATGTAGTTTTACCATGGCCTACATATGATTCTACACTAATATAAGCTGATCTTGTTGAGAACATTCTCCCGCTTAAATATATTTCAGCTATCTCTCGAGAGAGCCATGAGAATTGTTTATCACGATCGTTTCGAAGTTTTTCAATTGCTATCATAAGATCTAATGTTCTGTTATTTAAAATAGCATGATGAGAAATATAAGAAAATAACAGGCCTAAAAGAGAGATGCTTGTGAAAAACATTATGTGGTTATAAGGATGTCTATAATATTTATGAAGATCATTAGGCAGATACTCGTAAGGAAGCCCTGAGAGAATTTTATCAATCATACTTCTATAATCAATTCCAGAAGGTTTTTCACCAAATCTCTGATAATATAAAAACTGAAGATCTGAAACAAGATCTCTCCAAAAAGATCCTATTCGTTGAAGAGGAATATCATGAAAAGTTTTGTAAAGAACCTCAATAAATTCAGGCCTCATAGAACAGATTATTCGATAGCCGACTAGAAAATGATTAATTAGATATCGCAAATCATTTTGATAAATAATTCTTCCTCTTTTATAGCTGTGATATATAACCGCAAGAGATTTGCTAAACAAATTATAATAAGACGAATAACGACTAAGCCATTCTCTTATATGTTCTTTCTTCTTAGAATTCTGCAGATACTCATTCAGCTGTTTCGAAATCTCAACAAGCTCAACTATTTTATCTCTTCTCTTCAAAGATCTTGATCCCTCATCTTAAAATCATGAAGAAACAGTTTATAAATTTTACAGATAAAATCATGTTTCTTAAGAGACATCATATAGATCATCTACATCAAGGGCATAACAGAAATAAAAATTATGATGAACAAGATCATTTATATTGAAGAAAGAAAATAATCTGATTATAGGATTATAGGATGATGCGGTTGAGCCGATCGTCACATTCTTTCACTACAAGTTTATCTCCGTCTTTTTGAACGAGAATTAGAAGAGAGTTTTGGAGAAGATCTTTTGGAGGACTGTCTATGTTTTTAATATTAATGTTCAGTTGTTTAAGTGAAACATCTATATCATTTGTTAGACGAATATATAGGCTAAACAAATGAGATGATATGAAATTCTTAACATAGGACCTGAGTTTTTGAGATCTTATGTTTAAAAAGATGTTATCAAAATCCTGAGAGTAGATTGCCAATATTCTCTCATTAATTCTCTCAGTCTTACCTTTACAATTCTCATAAAAAAGAGAGAGATTATCAGTTATGAAAAGAGTTTTATATATAATTACAGATGGACGTTCTTCAATATAATTCTCAACCATAGACACCACCTAGAGATCAAATTGTTTAAGTTTTTGTTTAAGCTGCAGATATTTTTCTACGAAAGATCTTAAGGCCTCTTCTTTCAGAATTTTATAACTTTTTTCAAGACCTGTCCTCTCGATCTCCTCCTCAAAAGCCTTCAACATTCTGAGGATCTCAATGGCCTGAGGATTATCAGGATAATCTCTCTTAAGAACATCTGCAGAAGCCTTTATGTCTGAGATCATTATCTGAATAATCTTCTCGAGACGCTCCTCAACTTCATTATTAATCTTTTTCAGAAGAGAC
>WYEN01000100.1 GCA_009903825.1 Desulfurococcales archaeon | reverse complement strand
ATAGAATATGAGAATCTCGGAGCTATAATGGATTCATTGTTATTATGTAAATTCGGCAGATACATATATACATTCCCAGTTATAACAGAGATCCTTAATATAGTCACAGGATTCAACTACAGCACGCAAGAGGTCGTCGAAACCTCAGAAAGGATCGTGACATTGACCAGACTTATAAACAGTAGAATGGGAGTAGACTCATCATCAGACAAACTTCCAAAAAGATGGTTTGAGCCGGTGAGATTTGGCGACAAAGAATATAGATTAAATAGAGAAGAGTTTGAGAATGCTCTCAAAACTTATTATTCTGAGAGAGGATGGGATGAAAAAGGGATCCCTAGACAAGATACTTTAAAAAGACTAGGTTTAGAAGAGGCCTGATTATTATTCTGACAAGTTGTTGTCTAAAGAATACGTCTTGACATTTCTAAGCATATAATATTTTATCTTTCTAAAACCTTTGTCTTCAATGATCACATCTACTTCTCCTCTTAACTCCATGTTTTTAAGAGTCTTATACACCCCTCTGAGAGAATAAGAAGGAATCTCTCTCCAGATCTGATATGCCGTCATAGGACCTTTCTCTCTTAACAGATTTATGATATGTTGTTTAAGAGTTCTACTTCTAATATGAGAAGTAGAGTAGGTCTTGAAACCCATGGTTATTACTGCCACAGAATTCCTCAGATTCTCAGCAACTATATAACTCATAGCTGAGAGAGGCTTAGTCTCAACTCCTCTTCTAAACAGTCTCATGAAAGACTCTATGATCTCTTCATCACTCACCTTCATAATTTTAACATCTTTTAATCCTCTCAATATCTCAGGCTCCTCATTCTGTCTCGAGATCACAGCAATAATATTGTAAGAGACGTCTAGACCTGCATCACGTAGCTCTTTCAAACCTTTGTATAATGAATATGCTAAGACACCTCTCTCAGTAGGCACAACAATATTTTCTATATCAATGTTCTTCTCATATATCTCAAATAATATAGTCTTCAAACCTTCTATAGTCAGAGGATTCATATACTCAAATATCATTGTCTCATCATCTTTTTGAGAGAATGTCTTGATCACAGTTTTTGAGTCTAAAAATCTCATAAGATCTCTAAGATCAGTATTTAAAATATCTTCCACAAAAATCTCAACGGATCTATCGTTTAGATAATAGAGTAGTGAGGTTGTGAAATCCTCAGAATATAATATCCCGATCTTGCTGATGTTGTTTTCAGAGACATATGACGTTATGACAGCTGATGATCTGTCTACATAAGATCCTGTGGGATTATGTCTCTCATTTTTAATATACACATTGTTTTCTCTATCAATATTTATAAGAGGTGTGAGACCTTCTCCTTTTGATATCTGAACATTAAAGTCTGGGAGCAGCGTGCTATATCTCCATATGCCTCTTCTATCTTTATCAATCTTGAATCTAGGCTCAGAATATTCTGTTATAACAAGACTATTACAATATGGACATCTGTTGAAAGGTTTATCAAAAATCTTTTTACAAGATATACATTTATAATAATATTTTCTCATATTATCTTCTCATCATTTTTTGATTAGAGAGATGATATATTGATAAAGAGTTTTGTCTCCAGTAATCTCTGGATGAAATGTTGCTGCCACAAGATTGTTCTCCACGGCTAATACTCCTATTCTACCTGTGGCAGGATGATCTATGTATCCTATGATCTCTGCAGGTGGCTGAGCATCTATTATGCCTGGAGCTCTTATAAAAGCAACTTTTAATCTGCCTATTTTCGTGTCTACATCTGTGACAAAAGATTCTCTCTGTCTCCCAAAGATGTTTCTTACCACAGTGATATTCATGAGCGCAAGAGTTTTTTGACCAGTCTCTCCAACTATTTTGTCGCTCACTTTTTTAGCAAGAAGTATTGCTCCAGCACATGTTCCTAGAACAGGTCTTCCTTCTCTGGCGAACTCTATTATCTTCTTATCAAGATTTTTGGCGAATATGAGATCTCCTATTGTTGTTGATTCTCCTCCTGGTATTATGAGAGCATCAACATTTGACATATCCTCAGATCTTTTTATTATGACAGGCTTGACATTATCTATCTCTTTCAAAAGCTGTATATGTTCTAAAAAATCTCCTTGTAGACCTAAAACTCCTATCACAAAGATCTTTATTCACCTCTTATTTGCATAAGCTGTTCAGGCTTTAGAGTTCTTATATCAATGCCTAACATAGATGATTTCTCAGAAACCATTTTCTGAGCCTCAACCACAGTCTCAGGATCATCATAATAAGATGTTGCCAACACTATTGCTCTAGCTCTCGACTCAGGATCTGAACTTTTGAATATTCCAGAGCCTACAAATACTCCGTCAGAGCCTAGCCACATCATTAATGCCGCGTCAGCAGGTGTCGCAATGCCTCCTGCAGCAAAATTTACCACAGGCATTCTTCCTAATCTTGCTGTTAATAACACAAGCTCATACGGAACTTTATTCTCTTTTGAATAAACCCAGAGAGCCTCAAGATCATTATTAATATAATGACCTCTTAAAGAGGCTATGTCTCTATTCACAATCTTCATATGTTTAACAGCTTCAGCAACATTTCCTGTCCCAGGCTCTCCTTTTGTTCTTATCATAGATGCTCCCTCAAATATTCTTCGAAGAGCCTCAGGAAGATTACGTGCACCATTTACAAAAGGCGTCTTAAATCTCCATTTATCTATATGAGCCTTATCATCCACCGGCGTCAAAACCTCGCTCTCATCAATAAGATCAACACCTATCTCCTCAAGCAACACAGCCTCTTCTGTATGACCTATTCTACATTTTGCTGAGACAGGAATTGTTATTGTGTTCATAACCTTCTCAATAACATTTAGATCTGCTGTTCTAGCAACTCCACCGGCCATTCTCACATCATAAGGAAGCTTGTCGAGAACCATAACACCGACAGCTCCAGCATCTTCAGCTATCCCAGCCTGATCCTCGTTAGTAACATCCATGATGACGCCTCCTTTCAACATTGATATGAAACCAAGTTTTACAAGTGGCGTGCCGGTTTTTATAGGAATAATCTCTAGACCACTTTCTTTCACACGATCTCTATATTCTAAAAGCCCATAGATCAAGTCTCTAAGCTTCTCTAAAAACATGTATGAGTCTATCAATTTCATAATCTCACCAGATGATTTTTAATGAAACAAATTTAATCTCTTGTTGAACGTTCATTAAAAAGATCCTGTAGAGAGATAAAGCTT
>WYEN01000119.1 GCA_009903825.1 Desulfurococcales archaeon | reverse complement strand
ATCATATGTTAAATGATATAGTCTTCATAAGAATATTTTTATGATGAGTTTCATGAAGATCCTTGTGTTATCTGATGTTCATGGTAATACAGATGCTTTGAAGAAGATTCTTGAGAGCGTCTCAGGCTGGGATGAGATATGGGTTCTAGGTGATCTTGTTGATTATGGTCCTGATCCTGATGAGACTATTGATATCATAAGATCTCTCGATCCTGAGATTGTTCTCCAGGGCAATCATGATCATGCTGTGGCCTATGGTGTCGACTGTAGATGTGGTGAGAAAACCCATGATCTAAGCGTTTATACGAGGATGAATATCTCTATGAAAAAACTTTCTAAAGAACAGATCAGCTGGCTACGAAGTCTTTCTCCCAGAAGAGACATTAGAATAAAAGATCATGATATGATTCTTGTTCACGGAAGTCCTAGAAATCCTCTCTACGACTATCTACACCCAGATCTTCCCAGAGAAAAAATTATAGAGATGTTGACATCCCCCTCCATAAGACTTTCATCATCTAATAGAATGAAGATTTTCAACGGAATAATAGTCGCAGGACACACACATGTTCCAACAGATCTTGTCATTGAAGGTGTGAGAATATTGAATCCAGGTAGCGTAGGACAGCCTCGTGACGGCGATCCAAGGGCTTCAGCAGGTCTTTTAGATGTTGAAAACATGATCTTCAAGATCATAAGGGTTGAATATGATATTGAGAATGTATTGAAAAAACTGAGAACATTGATCCATGATCATAATATTTATGAGAGACTTGCAAAGATCTTGTTGAGAGGAGAGGTCTAGCTTATAGACAAGATTTTATAGATTCTTCTATCTATAGAGATGAGAATATAAACATTATTAGACATGCCAGACCTCTATAAATCTTGACGGCTATCAAGCTTCTAAATGACGGAATAATGATCTTTTTTAGCACCACTTTAGTCGAAAGCCAAAAGTGAAGAGGATCTTACTAAACTTTCTTTAATAGTCTTAAAAGTATTGATTTATATAGCTTTGAGACTAAAATCTTCTGAGACGATCGAGGAGATGTTTTGTTAATAAATGAATACTCTTATTAAATGAAGATACTCACCTTCTCAACACAAAACGACAAAATCATGATCTATGTCTTCAGCATATTAAACAACATTCAAAAAATGATCATGAGAGCCGTTATGATGATAAGCGGCGGCTACTTTATAAATTATTTTAGAGATTTTTCATATATAGTCTTTTCTGAATATATTCACGAGAAAGGGTTGTCACATGATAGATCCCATGCAAATCTGTGGAGAAGCTGATCAATGTTTTGATTCATGTTCTGATCTTGATAAGGCCTGTTCTGATCTAGTTGATATATTGAAGAGTGAGAAGAGAAGATCCTTTGATCAATGTGTGAGCTGTCTGTTAAAAGCTTTTATTGAGGATCAGGGGTCTGGTGAAGTCATGATCTATTCTTATGATGATAAAGAGATTGTTTTTGTTAGATGGAGAGATTTTCTTTTTGAGCTTAGAGATGATGGTGGAGAGGCTGTTCCACAGGCTTTTTTAAATGAGTATCTCAAGGATCTTGAGGAGTTCTCTTTATATCCTCATGAGACTATTAAAGAGCTGAAGAAATGGCTGGGCATATCTTAGAATTCTTCAGAGCCGTCTCCATAAATCATCAATCATTTTTGGAGTCATTCATCATCAAATAATATATTCTTCTGAAGAATTTAATCATTGATAACATGAGCCTGAGCGATAAGAAGCTTGTGATGGGTATCGATGAGGCTGGGAGAGGACCTATCATAGGTCCTATGATTGTTGCTGGAGTCGTTTTTGAAGAAGATCTTGAGAATGAGCTTATAAAGATTGGTGTTAGAGATAGTAAGAGAATCGGTCAGAAGAGAAGAGAGAAGCTTTTCTATCAGATCCTTGAGAAAGCAGTTTACGTGATCGTCAGAATGATCTCTCCTAAAGATGTTGATGAGAATAATATAAATGAGATCGAGCTTGACACGATCGTAAGAATGATCATTGGAACATGTATGTCTCTAAACAGATGTCCCGACAAGATTATTATAGACGCTGTTGGAAACCCAAGCGGAGGAGAGAAATATATAAGAGCAAAGACTGGTCATAAGAATGTTATGATGAGAATAGCAGCAGACTCTAACTATCCAGTGGTCTCAGCAGCAAGCATCGTGGCGAAAGTCTTGAGAGAATGGCATATAGAGAGACTTAAAAAATCACTTGGAGAATTTGGAAGCGGATACCCCTCAGATATAGACACAATATTATGGCTGGAGAATAATAAAAAGCTGGCTGAGATGCTCGGAGGAATACATGTCAGAAGAAAATGGGAGACATATAAAAAACATGTGAGAACATACAAAGGTCCTCCACTGATTCGTAGGAGTGATTCTGAGACATCCTGAATATTTCGAGATAGAAAGTTTATTGTCTCTACAACAAAACATTTTTGGTGTCATATTTTGGAGAAGACCTTAGCTAAAGAAGTCTCTGAAGAAGATGTCATTCTAAAGATACTGGCTCAACTCTCATGTCTTCCTCAGATAAATAGATACGAATATTATATGTCTAGAGGAGACTCTGAGAAGGCTCGTGAGATCCTTAGACAAATATCTAATGATCTTAGAGAGTATAAATCTCGTCTTCAGAATATTCTAAGAAGACTGTGGGACGTCTCTCAAGAGTTTGAGAAAAAGAGAGATATAGATCCTCTCAGAAGTCTAGTCAAAGATCTTTTGAAGATGTTAGATAATGCTCCATGGACAGTCTCGGGATGCCACAAAATAAAAGCTCATACAGAAGCCTCTTTATATAAGATAAGTCTTGAGCTAGACAAGATATCATCTGAGAAAACTCTTGACGAAAGATCTGTGAATATTTTATTAAGAGAGCTGGATTATCTGAGAAGTCATTTAAGAGATATAGTGTACACATATCTAGAAGAGCTTGATAGACACGCAAGATCATAGGCTAGAGCATGTCTTTAATAATAACATAATCAATCTAAAGATATAATAAAATATATTGGGGAACGCCTTATAGGGCATGTGTGGATAAACGTGAAAATAGGAAGTGAAGACGGCTCAAAAATTATTGAGACTAAAGCTCTTGTAGACACTGGAGCAACATTAACTGTGATTCCGAGAGAAATAGCCAGAGAGCTGGGCCTGAGAGTGACTGGCAGATCTAGAGTTGAGACAGGGGCTGGGGTAATAGAGATGGAAAGATCCAGAGCCTACATAGAGATCATGGGAAAGAAAGAGATAATACCCGTGTTGATCTCTGATATAATTGATAAAGTTCTTATAGGCGTGACAACACTAGAGATCCTTGAGCTTGAAATAGATCCGGCCACTGGG
>WYEN01000121.1 GCA_009903825.1 Desulfurococcales archaeon | reverse complement strand
AAGAGGAGATTTCGGTGTCTCACTTAAATACGGCACTCCTGTTATTAAAGAGATCATGGCTAGACTGCCTTACACAATTGTTCTAGCAATTGCTGCAGAGGCTATTGCCGTGTCAATTTCTCTACCACTTGGAGTTTTAACAGCATTAAACCCGAGATCTAGACTGTCATATATGATCTCGACCTTATCACTTGTGGGAGCTTCTGTGCCAATATTTTGGATAGGTCTGATATTCATATACATATTCGCAGTCAATCTCAAACTGCTTCCATCTAGTGGCGCAGAATCTCCCAGACATCTCATTCTTCCAGCAGTCACATTAGCACTTCTATTAATAGGCAATCTCACAAGGATCACAAGAGCCTCTGTAATGGATGTTCTAGGAAGTAATCATGTGATAACCGCAGTGTCCAAAGGTCTTGCCCCGAGGATAATATTGATCAGACATGTGCTTAGAAACGCTTTCATACCTATCATAACTATAATAGGTATTCAGACAGGAGCTCTTCTCGGAGGTGCCGTAGTGACTGAGACAGTGTTTGCATGGCCTGGCATAGGCTCTCTTCTAGTAGACTCTCTGTTTTATAGAGACTATCCTCTTGCACAAGGCATTATACTTTTCATAGTCTTTGTCTTCATAACGATCAATATATTGATCGATATATTATATGCATATATAGATCCTAGGATAAGGGATGTCATATGGAGAGGATGAGAATATTAAGAGAGATAGAAGAGGCGAAGAGAAAAAGAAGAAGAGAGATTTGGGAGACTTTCAAATCTAGCAAGGCCGCCTATATCTCGTTATATATAGTAGGATTCTTAATATTCATCGCCTTATTCGGTCCTGTGATAGCTCCGTACAATCCTTATGACTTTGATCTTTCGAAAGCCAAGATGCCTCCAAGTCTGTCTCATCCATTTGGAACTGATGGGCTTGGGAGAGATATTCTCAGTAGAATATTTGTTGGAGCAAGATACACCATAGGGATCTCACTAGCGTCTGTAGCTATAGGAGCTTTTATAGGAGTCTTGTTAGGTCTTTTCTCAGGCTATATGAGAGGTCTGTGGGACACTATAATACAAAGGATCGTTGATGTAATGCTGGCTTTCCCCACGATACTATTGGCTATAGCATTAGTGGCTTCATTAGGTCGGGGCGTCTTAAGTCTCATAATAGCTATAGCGGTAAGCACTTTTCCAGTATATGTCAGACTTACAAGAGGGGTCGTCCTTCAGATCGTAGGAGAAGACTATATAGCGGCAGCAAAAATGCTTGGGAGAAGCTCTTTATATATAATGTTTAGACATGTGCTTCCTAACTCTCTGTCTCCTATAATAGTTCAGTCAACTTATTACATGGGATCCTCAATATTGATAGCTTCCTCACTAGGTTTTCTAGGTCTTGGGGTTCCGTCGCCGACGCCTGAGTGGGGGTCTATGATTGGCAGTGAAAGAATATATCTATTTAGCTCTCCTCACATAGTTGTTTTCCCAGGCCTCTTCATAATGATCGCTGTGTTAAGTTTTAATCTGATAGGAGATGGACTTAGAGATGCTCTGGATCCTAAGATGAGAACATATTTTAGAAGGGGTTGATAGATGGAGAAGATCCTTGAAGTGCAAGATCTGAGGGTTTACTACGATCTTCCTCAGGGGACTGTGAAAGCTGTTGATGGAGTAAGTTTCGAAGTTTATGATGGAGAGATCTTTGGAATAGCTGGTGAGAGTGGTTCTGGAAAATCTACCTTGGCACTTGCTATTCCAAGACTTCTGAGACCTCCTGCGAAAATTGTCTCTGGAAAGATCCTTTTCATGGGCAGGGATCTTCTGACTTTAGATGATAAAGATCTTAGAAAGATAAGAGGAAGAGAGATCTCAATGATCTTTCAAGATCCTAACACTTATCTCAATCCAGTATATTTCACAGGATATCAAGTGGCTGAGGTCTATGAAGCTCATAGAGGAGGAGCTTTTAAAAAATATTTAGGCGAAGTTGTTAAACTCTTTAAAACTGTGAAAATAGCTGATCCTGAGAGAAGAGTTTTCACATATCCTCATCAGATGAGTGGTGGCATGAAACAGAGAGTGCTTATTTCAATGGCAATAGCAGAGAGACCCAGACTTATAATAGCAGATGAGCCTACGTCAGCACTTGATGTCACGATCCAGGCCGAGATCATGGATCTTCTTAATGAGATTAAAAAAGAGATCAGAACATCAATAATATTTATAACACACGACCTCTCTCTCCTTCTAGAGATAGCAGACAGAATAATGATTATGTACGCTGGAAAAGTTGTTGAGATAGGAAGAGCTGATGAGATTGCTAAAGATCCTATGCATCCATATACTAAAGCTCTGTTAGCCACATTAAGATATGAGAGGAAAAAGAGACTATATACGATACCAGGTTCTCTACCTAGTCTTATAAAGCCTCCCTCAGGATGTAGATTTCATCCTAGATGTCTTTTTGCAAAAGATGTGTGTAGAGAGAAAGAGCCTCAGATATTGAATATAAACGGAAGAAAGGTCTCGTGTATACTATATGGTGATGAATATGAACCCGGTTCTCAGTCTTAGAGACGTCAAAAAATATTTTCCAATCTCCTTCGGATTGTTAGGCTTGAGAAGATTTGTTAAAGCAGTTGATGGAGTAGACCTTGATTTATATGAAGGAGAGGTTCTGGCTCTAGTTGGTGAGAGCGGGTCGGGAAAATCAACATTAGGCAGAATAATCGCTGGACTCATGAGACCAGATGAAGGAGAGGTTCTTTATAGAGGGATCAATATATATAATGCTAAAGGATTTAAAAAAGAGTTTAGACATAAGATTCAGGCGGTCTTTCAAAATCCTGACACAAGTCTTAATCCTAGGCTACAGATATATGATATTCTAAGCGAAGCGATCCATAGTAGAGAGAAGGATCTTTCTAAAGAAGAGACTTTAGAAAGAGTCGTCAGACTTTTAAGCTTGGTAGGTCTTTCAGAGGATCATGTCTTTAAATATCCTCATGAACTTTCAGGAGGAGAGAGACAGAGAGTGGCTATTGCAAGAGCTATAGCTGTTGAGCCGGAGATATTGGTCGCCGATGAGATCGTCTCAGCATTAGATATTTCTGTGAGAGCTCAGATAATGAATTTATTAATAGATCTGAGGGAGAGACTTAGGTTAAGCATCATATTTATAACACATGACATGGGGCTTGTATGGAGCATATCAGATAGAGTGGCAGTGATGTATCTGGGAAAAATAGTTGAGATAGGAGCCACAGAAGACATATTCAGATCACCTGTTCATCCATATACTAAGATGTTATTATATTCAACACCTCTTTTATCATCAAAAGATGCTTATAAAGATCCTATGTTCAGACCCCGAGGAGAGCCTCCCAGTCCAATAGATCCTCCGAAAGGATGTGTGTTCTCAACTAGATGTCCTTTAGCCACAGAAGAATGTTTAAACATAAAACCAAAATTGATTGAAATATCTCCAGATCATTTTGTATCATGTATAAAAGTTTCTTAAGAATATTATAAAGATCTTTGTTAGAAAAGCTTTAAATATCATAAGAAAAATTTATATACTCTCTAAAAAATGATTATGAGAGGTTGATACATGGTGGATCTGAGGGGAGTCTCAAAAACAATCATGGTGTTAACAGTGATAGTAATAATACTAGCGGCTGTTGTAGCATCAGTATTGCTATTACAGAGACAGGGAGAACAAATAGTGTCAACAACTTCTCCTATGAAATCTTTAACAACAACGACTCCTCAGCCTACTGGGACAGTCACAACAACTGTTTTGACTGTTGCAACAGCAACTGAGACGTCTATAACATCTAAAAAAGATGTTTTGAAAGTTGCTATAGGGGTAGATCCTGATACTCTCGATCCTCATGGTCAGACTACGACGACTGTCAGCAATGTGTTGAGACATGTCTATGAGTCTCTTCTCTGGTTTGACGAGAAAGGAAATCTGATCCCTGTGCTTGCAGAGAGATGGGAGGTTTCTCCAGATGGGCTTGAGTACATATTTTATCTCAGAAAGAATGTGAGATTTCATGATGGCTCAGAGCTTAACGCCACAGTAGTCAAGGCCAACATAGACAGATGGTTTGATCCGGGAGTGAAGAATCCCTCAAGATCTCAGCTGGGGCCTGTGAAAGAGGCTGTTGTAGTAGATCCTTATACCATCAAGATATATCTGAAAGAGCCTTATGCACCATTTCTAAGAGCACTCCCCAGTCTATTAATCACAAGTTTAAATGTGATCAATAAATTTGGTAATAAGACTATAACAGAGGTTGTGGGGACTGGACCATATAAATTTGTCTCATGGGAGAAGGGGAAGAAGATTGTTTTAGAGAGAAATGATGATTATTGGGGTCAGAAGCCTTATATAAAAAGAATCGAGTGGCTTATAATTCCTGAGGCCTCAACAAGATTAGCAGCTTTACTGGCTGGAGATGTGGATTTCGCATATAATCTTCCTCCAACAGATCTTGAGAGAGTTAAGAATGATCCTAGGTTCACTGTGTTGACGCCTACTAGCAATAGAGTTATATTCATAGCTATACAGCCCAGAGGACCTCTGGCAGATCCGAGAGTTAGACAGGCTCTTAATTACGCCATTGATAAAGATGCTATAATAAACAGCGTCTTATATGGTCTGGCTATAAAGGCTGACTCAATAGTTCCTCCACACTTCTTCGGCTACGTGCCTATGAAGCCTTACGAATATGATCCTCAGAAAGCTAGAAGACTTCTTGAGGAGGCCGGGTTCCCATTTGACAAAAAACTTGTTCTTCTACATCCCACAGGAAGATATCTACAGGACAAACAAGTTGCAGAAGCTATACAAGCATATCTCTCGAAAATAGGTGTTCAAGTAGAACTTAAGACAATGGACTGGCCAAGTTTTGTGGCATCAATATTGAAACCTCTAGATCAGAAGGATTTCGACCTTCTACTACTAGGATGGGGATCCACCGTGCCAGACGCACACTTCGTCTTATACTTCAACTTCCACTCATCACAGGCGGCACCTAAAGGACTTGGAGAAGCACATTACAACAACTCTGAAGTAGACAAACTCCTGGAACAAGCTGCCAAAGAAACTGATGAAAACAAGAGATTAGAGCTGTATAAGAAGGCTACAGAGATCATATGGAACGATGCTCCATGGATCTTCCTTTACGTACAGAAATGGTTCTACGCATCTACAAAAGATCTTAAGGGATACACAATATATATAGATGGCGAACAAATATACTTTAACAAAGCATACTTCAGCTGAAAATAAAAACAAATATTTTTTAACCTATTTTTAACATAGATCTTTAGAAAATCAGCTGGGTAACCGCCTCATCATATTCTCAAGACCCCGAAAAACTCATCATCTACATGAAATCATCTTTTTAAAGCTTTTATTTGTATGCTCTGGTTAATACCTTTTTATTATTATTTTGATGTAAAGAGGGACTTAGGCTATCATAGTTAATTTCTTGACGATTAAGACCTCTTAAAATTTAAAAAATAAAAAAAATATCTTTCAATATTTATTGAAGCTCTGATAGATTCCACTTTAATATTTCTTCAGTTGGAGGAGGTTCATAGCTATATTTTTTACTAAAGAACCAGCCAGCTTTTCTCTTTAGGTCTATAAGAAACTCTGCATACTTTAGCGCTGCTATTATAGGATCTACTACTGGGACTCCTAAGATCTTCTGCAACTCTTCAAAAAATCCGAATAAAACAGTGCATCCTAAGATAATTACTTCAGCGCCTTCTTCTATTGCTTCTTGAGATGCTCTAACGATCCTTTTTTTGGTCTCTTCAACGTCTTTATGAAAATCATATACTCCTAGCTCAACTGATTTAAATGACACAAGTTTATCTTTAAAACCATAGTTCCTAACGTTTCTTTCCATCAGAGGTATCCATTTCTTTCTTCCTACAATTACTGCAAACTTGTCTCCTAATGTAGAAGCTATGTGAAAAGACGACTCTGCAGGAGCTGTAACAATTATTTTCTCGCTAACTTCTCTAGCCTCATGTAGACCAGGATCATAAAAACATCCTATGATAGCTGCATCATATCCTTCCTTCTCGGCCTTCTTAATTGTCTTAAGAAGATCTGGCATTATAATAGCGTCATAACTGTAATACTCGAGATGCTGAGGACCTCTAGAGAAGGAGGTAACCTCAATTACAGTTTCATCATCTTTATATTTTTCTAGAAAATCTTTCATAGGTTTATCAAAGACATTTGTGCCTACAGGATTTATATAAAGGATCTTTTTCATAAACTTTCACCGGTATCACATTATTTCTGTTTTTATATAAAAAATAAAGGCTTATCAACCTTTTAAATGTCAAAATATATAAATTAAATGACTATGGTGAATTAGATGAGCAGAATCTTTACTCAGGCATTAACAAGACTTCAGTTAGTAATAATAATAGTGATCATAGTCATAGCAGTTGTAGGCGGAGCTATAGCGGCATTATATCGACCAACTGCTCCTGCACTAACACCTAGTCCAACTCCGACCCCTGTTATCACGACACCTATGCCAACGACCCCGCCTACCACGTCTCCAGTAGTTGAAAGAATATTACGTGTATCATTTGCTAATGTGCCTTATCCTGATCCTGCAGTAGGCAGCGATGAAGCTAGTAGCAACTTCTTGGCAAATGTTTATGACACATTAGTTTATGTCACACCTAATTTGACTATTATTCCATGGGTCGCTGAGAGATGGGATGTTTCATCAGATGGTCTTACATGGACATTTTATCTTAGAAAAGGAGTTAAATTCCATGTGACAGGTAGAGAAATGACTGCTGACGATGTATATTTCTCATTATTAAGATTGATCACTATAGGGGAGGGATACGCTTATCTGTTAGCTCCTTATGTAGATATGAATAAGACAAAAGCTATTGATCAATATACTATACAAATTGTTCTTAAGAAACCTTATGGAGCATTTCTATGGGCATTACTAAGATTATATATTGTAGATAGTGAATTAGTTAAACAACATATTAAGAGACCTGGTCCCTACGGCGAATGGGGTGATTTTGGAAGAGAATGGCTTATGTCAGGAGAGAAAGATGCTGGATCAGGACCATACATGATCAAAGAATATAGAAGAGGGGAGGCAATGATTCTACAGAGATATAAAGACTGGTGGAATGCAAAAGCATTTGCACCAAACGCTCCAGACACTGTGATCATGTATGGCTTCACAGATCCTAGCACTATAAGAACTTTAATGGCCAGAAGAGAATTAGAGATAACAGATCAGTGGCAGCCTTTAGAGAATTATGAATGGATGGTAAACAACATTAAATATGTTGAGTTAGCAAAATTACCTGGAAGTTCAGAGTTTTACTTAATGTTGAATTCTCAGAAGCCGCCGTTAGATGATATACATGTGAGAAAAGCATTGGCTTATGCATTTGATTATGAGACGGCTATTAAACAGATTAATCCCTACGAGAAAAGAGCTATTACAGTAGCTCCATCAGCACTCCTGGGCTGGTGCGCACCTCCTGAGAATATTACTTATGATCCTCAGAAAGCAATTGAGGAACTTAAAAAATCAAAATACTGGGGTCAGTTTGATAAGTATCCAATAGATTATTGGTGGGTTGCTGAAGTTCCATGGGAAGAGAGAGTAGCATTATTATTCAAATCAAATGTTGAAGGCCTCGGCGTAGGTCTTAAAGTTAATGTGATTAAAATGCCATGGCTTTCAGTAGTCGAAGCACTTTCTAAAGTGAACACTTCACCTCATATCGTATCTATATTTGTTCAAATAGACTATCCTGAGGTAGGATCTATGTTAATGAATAGATATCATAGCAAAACCTATGGTACATGGATGCAAAATGAGTGGTTATATAACTATCAACCTCAGCTAGATCGTATGATAGAAGATGCCGTGGCCACATTAAACACTCAAGAGAGATATGCAAAATACTGCCAGGTGATGAATTACATATTCAATCTGTATCCATCCATATATCTATATGAGCACACCACGCTAAAAGCATATCAAGCTTATTATGTCGACTGGCCTGCTGCAAAAGGAAATGCTCCATATTTGATCTTGGGATTAGATTTAGAGTATTGGAGAATCAATGTCTACCCAGAGAAGAGAGCTGAGCTATTGAAATAACCAAACTTTTTTAATATTTTTCTTCTAATTTTTTGTTTGGAGATAGACAGCGATGAAAAAGGTAAAAAATTTATTTTCACAAATATATAGAAGCTATTTATTTAGAAGAACAATAATTTCATTCTTATCTCTCTTAGGACTTTCATTAATTATATTCGCTCTCGCGAGAGTCATTCCTGGAGATCCTGCGAGAATGGCTTTAGGACCTAGAGCTCCTGAGGATGTTGTAGAGAGATATAGAGAAATGCTTCATCTAAAAGATCCCTTAATCGTTCAATATTATTATTGGTTAAGTGATCTATTTCATGGAAGGCTCGGCATTTCGTTGGTAACTTTTAGAGATGTTTCAGCCGATATATTAGAGTTTCTCCCTGCAACGCTTGAGCTAATGTTATTTACAGCTATCATACAGATCATTGGGACTATTATTCTAGGAACAATAAGTGGTTGTAGACCTGGCTCTTTAGTTGACGGAGCTTTGAGAATATTTGCATATGTAGGTATAACGATCCCTGCCTTTGTATGGGCTATACTTTTTCAGCTGATTTTTTCATATTATTTAGGTTGGCTACCTGCGGTTGGAAGAATCTCAGAAGATCTGAGAGTTCCTCGGGTTACCGGTTTTATGTTGATCGATACTATTTTGACAGGAAATGTGAGAGCTTTTATTGACGCTTTGCAACATTTGATTCTTCCGTCTCTCTCGTTAGCATTAGGTGCAATGGCTCAAGAAGCAAGGATCCTAAGATCTAGTCTTGTTGAAAATATTGGGAAAGATTATGTAGTGACATTTGCTTCACATGGCATTCCTTATAGAACTGTATGTTTCAAATACGCCTTAAAACCTTCGTTGCTAGGGCTAGTACCTGTCATGGGACTTGACATAGCCTCTATAATCGCTAACGCATTTATGGTTGAAATGATCTTTAACTGGCCTGGTGTCTCTAGATATGGAATTACTGCTATGTTAAGAAAAGATCTTAATGCAATAGTAGGAGTAGTATTGGTCGTAGGGTTGATATATGTAATAGTCAATATACTTGTTGATATACTTATATTCATTTTAGATCCTAGGATAAGAAGAAGGTGATATAGTTGAAAGCTGAAGATTTTCAGTTGTCAGAAGAGATCATACGAAAAGAAAGAGAGATGAGAAGAGAGAGTATAAAAAGAGCGTGGTATAGATTTTCAAGAAGCAAATTATCTATGACAGGACTAATCATACTTCTGGCAATAATAATTTCTGCATTATTTGCAGAATATATTGCACCTTATCCTTCACACGCGGGGCTATACATAAATTTCAGAGATGCGTATCAGCCTCCTTCATTAAGACATTTGATGGGCACAGATATGTATGGAAGAGATGTTTTCTCACGTGTCATATTCGGATATAGATACGCGTTGATGATGGTCGGCATGGTGCTGAGCATTGTTGTTCCGGTGGGCACAGTACTTGGATTATTAGCAGGCTACTATAGAGGAAGATGGATCGAGCATTTAATAATGAGACTGGCTGACATATTTGTATCTGTTCCTCCTTTAGTATTGGCATTATCTATATGTTCAATATTAGAACCTAATGTGTTCAATGCCATGCTTGCGGTGACTTTAATGTGGTGGCCTTGGTATACTCGTATGGTTTATTCTCTTGCGTCATCGTTAAGAAATGAGCCATATGTGTGGGCAGCAAAAGCATTAGGTGTTAGAGACATCAATATAATGTTCAGAGAGCTGCTTCCAAACATGTTAGGACCTATACTTACAAAAGCCACATTAGATGCCAGCTGGGTGGTTCTCATAGGAGCTGCAATAAGCTTTCTAGGACTAGGCGCACAGCCTCCCACACCTGATCTAGGAACAATGATCTCAGAGTATAGCGCTTATCTGCCTCAGTATTGGTGGATGAGCTTAGGACCAGCATCTGCCTTAGCTCTTTTGATATTAGCATTCAACTTTCTAGGAGACGGAATAAGAGATGTGTTCGCGGGAGAATAAGATGAGTGAGATAGAGACTTTATTAGAAGTAAAAGATCTTTACGTCAATTATAAAAGTTACTGGTATATCTATAAAGTGTTAAACGGCGTTTCACTAAAAATTTCAAAAGGAGAGAAGATCGGTATATTAGGTGAGTCAGGCGCCGGAAAAACTACTCTGTTAAAATCTATATTAGGGATCCTTCCACCACAAGGTAGGATCGTGAAAGGCGACATTTTGTATAAAGGAAGAAGTTTGATACATGACAAGAAATATCTTAACGAGGTCAGAAGAAGTTCTATCGGAATGATATTTCAAGATCCTCTGGCTTCTCTGAACCCTGTTTTTACAGTAAAAGAGCATCTATTAGATGTGTTAAAAGTTGTCTATAAAGATCATAATTATAAAGAGTCAGATCTTATCTCTATAGCAACAGAATTGTTGAAGGAAGTCATGTTGCCTGATGTAGAAAGAGTATTAAACTCGTATCCTTTCCAGTTAAGCGGAGGGATGAGACAGAGAGTTGTAATTGCCATGGCGCTAGCCTCGGCCAAAGAGTTATTACTGGCAGATGAGCCTACGACTAATCTTGATGTGACCATACAAGATCAAATACTTAGACTTATAGAGAGACTTGTTAATGAAAAAAATCTAAGCCTTATACTTGTGTCTCACGCTTTAGGTCTATTATTTAGAATGGTGAATACATTATATGTTATGTATGGCGGAGAGATCATAGAATATGGAGATGCTAGAAAGATACTTAAAGAGCCTCTACATCCATATACGAAAATGTTGCTGATAAGTGCTCCGAGACTTACATCATCAAAAATAGGTGAGGGAATAAAAGGGAATCCTCCTGATTATAGAAATCCTCCGTCAGGATGTAGATTTCATCCTAGATGCCCCTTCGCCATGGATATATGTAAGAAAGAAAAGCCTAAGTTAATTAGAATAGGTCCGGATCATTACGTGGCATGTCATTTATATTCTACTTCAGATCTTGAGAAAACGGGGTCGGGCATATGAGCATTTTAAAAGTAGAAGATTTGAAGAAATATTTTATAGTACCACAGGGTGTTGTAAGAGCTGTTGATGGTATAGATTTCAGTTTAGAAGAAGGCGAGACTCTTGCATTAGTAGGCGAATCAGGATCTGGAAAAACAACTACAGCTCATGTAGTAATGGGTTTTTATACAGCAACTAGCGGCTCTGTCAAATACAGAGACATAGAGATAGGCTATACTCCTATTGAGAAGAGACCGTTGGAACTACGTAAAGAGATACAGATAGTATTTCAGGATCCTGCCACATCCTTAAACCCAAAGAAAAACGTCAAAGATATTATAGATACGGCAATAAAGATCCATAGAAAAGGTTTGTCGAGCGTCGAAAGATTAAAATTTATGTTGTCTTTACTAGAACACATAGGGTTGTCAGAGGATCTTCTGTTTAAAAAACCTCACGAGCTAGGCGGAGGAGAGAAACAGTTGGTAGCATTAGCAAGGGCTCTAGCTCCAGGTCCCAGACTACTGATCCTTGACGAGCCAACCTCTGCATTAGACATCTCAGCGCAAGCAAGAGTATTAAATGCTTTAAAAAAGATCCAGGAGGAGAGAAAAATATCTTATCTACTCATAACGCATGATCTTGGAGTTGTTAGAAACTTAGCAACTTATGTAGCCATAATGTATCTAGGCAAAATATATGAATATGCACATGTCGACGAATTCTTCAATAGACCTCTTCATCCTTATACCCAAATGCTACTATCGTCTATACCTACATTAACAGAGGAGGAAGAGAAACTTCTTCCTCAAAGAATATTATCTAGAGGCGAAATACCTAGTCCAATGAATCCTCCGTCAGGATGTAGATTTCATCCTAGATGCCCCTTCGCCATGGATATATGTAAGAAAAAAGAGCCTCCAACCATGATAATAAAATCAGAGCATGGCTCTCATACGGTCAAATGCTGGTTATATGTAAACGCTCACGAGAGAAATCTTAATAAAGCTTAAATATGTTTTGAAGAAAATGTCTGGAGGAAAAAATTCTTAGATTTTAGGAGGTTATATTCCGATGATAAGAATCGGTATAGATATAGGAGGCGCTTTCACAGATCTTGTAGCATATGATGAGGAGACTGGAGAGATAATATGGGTAAAAGTGGAGACTACACCAAAAGATCTGTCAGAAGGCGTTATAAACTCTATTATTAAAAGTAAAATAGACCTCTCGAAAGTTTCATCTATAGTTCATGGCCAGACCTTGGTCATTAATACCATAGTGACAAGAGAAGGCGCAAAAACAGGTTTAATAACTACTAAGGGTCATCGAGACATATTGATTCTTCAGAGAGCTAACAGAAGAGATATATATAACTTCAGATATGATAAGCCTGAGCCTTTTGTCCCACGATATCTGACACAGGAAGTTAGAGAAAGAATCTGGGGAGACGGTACAGTATTACAGCCATTAGTTGAGGAGGATCTTTTGACAGCACTAGAGAAACTACTTAAAGAAGATGTTAAATCTATCTGTATATCTTTCATTAACTCATATGTGAATCCGGTTCATGAATTAAAAGCGAAGGAGATTGTTTCAAGTTATTTAAAAGAGAAAAGGTTTGAAGAAGTACTTCTCTCGGTGTCTCATGAAATAACTAGAGAGTGGGGTGAGTACGAGAGAACAAACACATGTGTTTTAAATGCTTATGTCCTTCCTAAATGGATTAAATATATTGCTAAATTAGATGACGTATTCAGGAGCAAAGGATTCAAAGGAAACTTTTATATAATGTTATCAAATGGAGGTCTTTCGCTAACAAGATATGTTGTTAACTACCCAATCTTAACTGTTGAGTCAGGACCTATCGCAGGCGTAATTGGAGGCATAGCTATTGCTGAAATTATCGGTGAAAGAAATATCATAGTCTTAGATGGTGGAAGCACTACAACAAAAGCTTCATTAATAGAAAATCTTTTACCCCGTGTAACAAGTGAATATTACGTTGGCAGAGATAGATACAATCCAGGCTATCCAATCAAAGTGCCTGTCATAGAAATTGCAGAGATAGGTAATGGAGGCACGAGCATAGCGTGGATTGATGAATTAGGCAGATTAAGAGTAGGACCTAAAGCCGCGGGAGCTGAGCCAGGCCCTGCATGTTACGGGAAGGGCGGTGATAAACCTACAGTCACAGATGCTTATGTTGTAAACAGACTTATAAACCCGGAGTATCTCTTAGGTGGAGAGCTTAAGATATATAGAGATCTTGCTATAAAAGTCATCAAACCTATAGCAGATCATTTCAACGTCTCAGTAGAAGAGGCTGCAGAAGGTATCATCAAAATAGCTAATGATAATGCTGCAAATGTTATAAGAATAATATCGGTACAAAAAGGTTTTGACCCAAGAGACTTTACATTAATAGCTCACGGCGGTTCTGGCCCTATGTTTGCACCTTTTATAGCGGAAGATCTTGAGATAAGAAAGATAGTAGTTCCTTTTGTGCCTCCAGGCGTCTTCTCGGCTTGGGGTATGTTGTTAACTGATGTAAGACATGATTACATACTTACACGAATTGTGGAGGTAAATAATAATAACATTGAACTTATAAATAAAAGCTTCGAAGAAGCTGATAAAAAAATTCTTGAAATGTTTGAGATAGAAGGCTTCAAAATTAGTGATATCTATCTACTTCATTATGCTGATATGAGATATAAGGGTCAGGAACACACCGTGAAGGTGCCTATAGAAGTAAAAGAGCTAAAAGACAAAGATATAAACAAGATCATAGAGAGATTCCATGAGTATCATGAAAGACATTACGCTTTTAGATTACCTTCTAGTCCTGTTCAAATAGTTAATTTCCATAGTGTAGGTGTAGCAAAAGTGAAGAGACCTCCTGTTAAAGAAACTATTGTGAAAGGCGGCTTAGACGAGGCGGTAAAGGAGTCAAGAAAGATCTTTATCAACGGAGATTATTTAGACGTATTTGTATATGACAAAATTAAGATCCCGACAGAGGTAACTATAGAGGGTCCTGCCGTAATAGAAGATCCTACGTCAACTATTCTTGTTCTTAAAGGTCAGAAGGCTTTCAAAGATAAATATGGAAACATTATAATTATAAGAAGGTGATGACATGCCGATAGATCCTTTCACATTAGAGATCATTAAAAACGCTTTGATAACAGCTAACGAAGAAATGTTTCAAGCTTGGGCGAGGACTGCTAAGAGCCCGGTTATATATGAAGTATTAGACTTTGCGGTGGGGATTGCTAATAGCGATGGAGATCTGGTTGCGGAGGCACCGGGAGTACCGGGATTCTCTGGAGTCTTAGATTTTGCTGTCAAAGAAGTTATAGAGAAATGGGGTAAAGATCTTAAGCCTGGAGATGTCATTGTTAATAATGTGCCATATAAATCAGGGACTCATCTGAACGATGTAACGTTAGTTGCACCGGTCTTTTATAAAGACGTATTAGTAGGTTCCACAGCCACTAAAGGGCATTGGAGTGAGGTCGGTGGTATGGCTTTTGGTAGCTGGAATCCCCATTCCACAGAGATTTATCAGGAAGGTATTCAACTACCTAATGTCAAGCTTTATGTAGAAGGCAAGCCTAATAAAGATGTAATTGATATTATACTAACTAACTCAAGACTGCCAGACTATACATTAGGAGACATGGAATCTCAGGTTGCATCAATGAGAGTTGCTGCCAGAAGGATCATATCTTTAATAGAGAAATACAGTTTAGATGCTGTTTTAACGGCCATGAAAAGGATTATAGAAGAAGGCGAAAAATATGCTTTGCTAAAGCTACAAGAGCTTCCTAAAGGCGTTTTCGAAGCAGAAGATTATATTGATGCAGCAATTGCTGCGACAGAAAAGCCTGTCTATGTTAAAGTAAAAGTATCTATATCAGATGATAGTTTTATCGTTGATTTTACAGGAAGCTCTAGACAAGTGCCCAGCCCAATCAATTCACCTTATCCGGCAACAGTGGCTGGGGTTAAAGAAACTTTCATGGCGATCACAGATCCTCACGCATATCCTAACTCAGGATTATTTAAAGTATTAAAAGTGATAGCTCCAGAAGGAACCATATTCCATCCTATAAAACCTGCACCTACATCAACGTTTTGGGAGGCTATGGCATTTGCAACAGAGCTAGTATGGAAGGCTCTGGCTCCTCATGTTAAAAACAAGTTGAGCGCGGGACACTTCTTGTCTATTATAGCAACAATAGTAGGAGGCATTGATGATAGAACCGGCGAACCATTTGCTATTGTAGAACCGCAACCAGGAGGATGGGGCGCTAAATATGATAAAGATGGTACAAGCGGTCTAGTAGCATGTGGCGATGGAGAAACATATATAGCTTCTACAGAGGTCTACGAAAAGAACTTTCCAATATTAGTAGAAAGATACATGTTGAATACCGAAGATGGAGTTGGACATGGAAAATATAGAGGAGGATTTGGTGTAATAAGAGAATATAGGATCATGAATAGCCAAGCACTAGTGACACTACAAGTTGGCAGACACGATTATCCTCCATGGGGAGTTGACGGAGGACTACCAGGTCCAGGAAACAGAGTTATAATATATGAGCCTGATGGTAAAATAAGAGAGATCAGAAGATTAACAGCTGAGGTATTAAAGAGAGGTAGTCTTATCAGCATAAGAACAAGCGGCGGCGGCGGATGGGGAGATCCTCTGGAGAGAGATCCAAGACTGGTGTTAGAAGATTATAAAAATGAGTTAATATCACTTGATATAGCTCGAAATATATATGGAGTCGTTATAGATCCTAATAAAATGGAGATCGATTGGAAAGCTACAGAAGAGCTTAGAGAAAAATTAAAGAAGTCAAGAAGATCTTGAGATATAGTTTTTACTTAATCTTAGCTACAATTATTTTCTAAGTCTTTTATCTAAATCTGCAAGCTCAGGATGAACAAATTTGCCTCCTCTAGCCACTAAAACATCATCATAATATACCTCAGGCTCTAATATGCTCATATCTGTATGTGCCTTTGCCAACCCGATCTTACCTTTGAATTTAAGACTTTGTGATCCAAAGCCGAACTCTACTCCTGCATATACTCTCTCGTCTTCTAACGGTATTCCTCGTAAAAGAGCTTTCGGATGAAATCCCCATGAGGCATGAGCTATATAATACATTCTCTCGTCTCCTAATGATTCAAGCCATTTAGACAAGATCTTTGCCTCATAACCTCCTTCGATTCTTCTAATCTTTCCCTCTCTAATCTCTATTTTAACAGAATTTCTTATTAAGCCGATCTCTTTAGGAGGCCATATAAATCCGTCTATCATAAGAACTCCTTCTATACTATCTTCAATAGGTGCCCAAGAGATCTGTCCTCCCAAAGATTTTTGTATATCTTTATTTGTTAAAATTTTATCAATATGCTACAGAGGTCTCAACGGATCATTATTAGAGGTAAATAGACGTCTTTTCTATAAATTCTCTTAAAGCATATAAACAAATGAGTTAAAGGTGCTTACATGAGAAAATCTTCAATAGGTTTTGTGACCATAGGACAGTCTCCTAGAACAGACGTTGTTCCTGAAATAATGAAGATTCTTGGGGAACATGAGATTTCATATGTTGAGGCCGGAGCTTTAGATGATCTATCGAGAGAAGATATTGAGAGAGATCTTAGGCCGGAGCCTGGGGATATAATTTATGTGACTAGATTAAGAGACGGTGGAGAGGTAAAGATCTCTAAAAAGAAGCTTCTTCCATTATTAGAAAAGAAGATCCGTGAGCTAGAGAAGAAGAGTGATATCATAACAATATTATGCTCAGGAGAGTTTCCAGATTTCGAAAGCATTAAACCAGTTATATATCCTGACAAAATTTTGAAAGGAATAGCATCGAGCATAGGATATAAAGGTAGGACAGCTGTTCTAAT
>WYEN01000031.1 GCA_009903825.1 Desulfurococcales archaeon | reverse complement strand
GCTTCTCTAAAAACATGTATGAGTCTATCAATTTCATAATCTCACCAGATGATTTTTAATGAAACAAATTTAATCTCTTGTTGAACGTTCATTAAAAAGATCCTGTAGAGAGATAAAGCTTATCTCAATAAGAGATTCTCTAGATCTTAACATCCGAAGAATAATAAAAAGATATGTATTCAAAGATCTTTTTCTCGAGACAATAACTTGGACAATAAATATAAATCTGTTTTAATAGAATGATCTTTGGGATAACATGCAGAAAACATCTAAAGCCAGTTATGTTGTGAAAATTTTTGAAGAAGTAGACTGGACCGGCCTAGGTATTCATCTGGCGATTATACACGGATCTTTTATAAGAGATGAGAGGCCCAGAGATGTAGATATGATCCTTGTGATAGACAAGACATATGATGAAGATGAGACTGTTATAAAGATTATGAGGATTGTTGAGGAGAGAACCGGGCTGGAGGCTGACATATACATTATTCAAGATCCTGCCGAGGCTAATTGTTTTCTTATCTGGGAGGCTCTTAGAAACGGCATTATATTATATCAGGATCCTGTTGGTAGAGAAGTTCTTGTGAAGACAATTAACATCTGCTACGATTTTATGCTTTCACGTGAGAAACTTAGATATACAGAGACAATGATAGAGAGATATGATAAAAATGTTGCATAAAAAAACTTCTCGAGACAATATTATATCACACAGAGCTTTTAGACAAGATAAGGTCTGGAAAAATTAATTGGAACGATATTTTAGAGTTCTATGGAATAATTCATGTTCTACAGATCCATGCTCAGACAGTGATAGATTATCTTCAGAAACTCCTATTCATTGTATATATGAGTTGGAGAGAATAGGTCTGATAAAAAATGATGATGCTGATCTTTTGAGAAAACTAATTAGGTTCAGAAATATAGTTGTTTATGAATACGGATCTATTGATGTGAGACATGTGATGAACATAATTGATTCTCAGGGTTATAAAAAAGCCTATGTTATTATAAAGGATCTTCATAAAAAATTAGAAGAGAGCAAACTGCTTGATCCATAGATTATATGATATTTTTCTATAAAAAATGTTGTCTCAAATTATCTTTGGTGTATGAACTAGTTGAGCAACACAGGCGACTGTCTAGATCATTATATTAAGGCTGTTGATGAAGGAGGCAGTCATGTTGATTCTGAGCCTGAGAAGACTCTTGAGACATTATACAAGGTTTTCGAAGAGATCATAAAGATCCTTGCTTATCATCATAATGTAGAGGATGTCATGTCTAGAGTAGAGTTCTTCGGAGAATGGTCTATAGAGGATCTTACGAACACAATTAATCAACTCTCAGAGGTATATGGCGAAGAGATCATTCTTTTATGGGATGACATCTTGGCGTTTTACACTCTCAATGAAAAGGATCCTAGTAAGATAAAAGAGATGCTCGATCTTTTTAAAATATTTCTGATCAAGATCTCTTCGGAGATATGTCGTGAAAAATAATCTATTACATCATCAGATCTATTAATAAACATCTTAGTTATGATATTAAGGAATATATATCAAGAAACTAGTATTCGAAGAGTTTTAAATGGGGCTGAGATATTGAAAGATTTTATCAGAGGCTGAGAAAGATCTTTGTGAGAAAAAGATTTTGATGAAGTATATTTTTTGAAAGTATTTCTGAGGACAAGATGAACATCTCCAGCAATGATGATATTATTATTAGTAGACAATTTTATTCATAAAGATATTAAAAAGATCATTGGTTTAAAATTTGTGGCAGAGGCTCTAGATCTTCCTTTGAAGGCTTCTTCAGATATCAAAATATTGTCTTAGAATGTTTAAAGAATATTTCGAGAGGATCTATATGAGCTTCTTTTATGTTTAAGATTTAAATGTTTATGATCATAAAATGTCTAGGGTAGTTTAGTTGTCTTATCACGCATCTGATTTTCTAATAAGTTTTTTAGAAGATAATTATGTGAATATCTTCAATAAAAAATCTTATGTTAGAAAGATCCTTGTGAAGACTTCAGAGAATAAAGATCTTAGGTAGATTTATGAGATCCGTTCATAACATAATTTTTATTTTGATATTAAGTCTTTTGAGAAAAGATTTATACATGTATATCTTAATCTCAATTTTGATTCCTACAATAGTTTCTGTGGCGTTATATTCTCTTCCAAGTTTAAATATGTTTAGAGAGACGTTATACTCATATGATAGCGAGAGACCTATTATAACAGTTTCAGATAAAAAATTATTTGGCGAATGTTATTCTGCTAAGCTGGTCGAGGATGGAGTTATATATGTAGATAATAAAAGTAGTTCGAAGGTTCCTGTTCTGATTGTTGAGAGCGATCCTTGTAAAATAACTAATAAAATTCTTGGAAGAGGTTTCTGTGTGAATTACACAGATCTTGTTGTCATGCCTAAAGATGTTTATATAAGTATTGAAAAAGATCGTAGAATAAACATGACCTTAGGCTCAGAGAATATAAGCTGTATAGTTGCTGGTTATTGGAGCTCTAATATCGTTCTTTTGATAACATCAGAGATCTCTAAATATATGATCAATGGTTCAAAAGTTTATCTATGTATAGAGACTAGAAAAGATTTTCTAGAAAGATTTCTAAGTTTTGTAGAGAATGATCTTATTGATCTCGCAAGATCCTGGGTTTATATTCTTATCCTCATATATATTCCTATAGTCTATGTTACGCAGAGAAGAGTTGTTGAATCTCTCAAGAATGAGATTAAGATGCTTTATGTCAATGGAGTGGCTCTGAAGGATCTTAAGATCTCTATGTTTCTCACATTAACAATAGTTTATGTGGCGACTGTGTTGTATATAGCTTCATTAGGTGTGATGTTAATCTATGTTGCATGGTCTTTTCTCAAGAGTATCATGATAATAATGCCTCCACAAACAAGATCAGAGGTTATCTACATGATTTTATCTATGATCTTTTCTGGGACTGCGACATCTTATATTGCTGTCAAAAATGTTGTTAGAGAGAAAGAGTTTTTAGAGTGATATATTGAGGAGATCATTATGAGAATACATGTCTTCAATATGATTATAAGAGTTAAAGGACATGTTTTTATATATGTGTTTCTGATATTAACAATGCTGAGCTGGCTCTCTCTCACAGCGTTGGGGCTGGCACATTCTTTTCTAAATTTCTATGATGAGATTATTAATGTTAGAAATGGTGTTGTAATAACTTCACAAGGATTTTCACCATTAACTGTTTTAATATCTAAAAACGATGTTGAGAAAAGACTTTCAGATATATCAAATATCTCGATAGAGTATCATCTTATTACACCAGTGATCGTAAATAATAAGATATTTTTGATCAGAGACGCTAATATATCTGATGAATGTGTTTTGATAGGAGATGACGTGGCTAGAGAGATAGGATTAGATCGTGATAAAGGATTCATTGTTTTATCATCAGTTTTTAGAGACGAGATTTTTTATATG
>WYEN01000001.1 GCA_009903825.1 Desulfurococcales archaeon | reverse complement strand
CATCTCATCAAAATATATGTACTCAAGATCTTTTAATTCAGCCCTAGAATATTTCTCGTCAGTCGCCGAGATTCTTATGTTCTCAGAGAGCATCTAAAACCCTTAAAAAATTTGTTTTATAATTTTATAAACGATTTAACGAGATTTCAGAGAAAAACTTAATAAAGTAAATATAAGTTCTTCCGAAAATATTTAGCTTAAATATCTCTTGATATTAAGGAGACCATAATTGAGAGTTGCAATAGTATCTCATAGGCCATTGGGAGTTATATCAACCGGCGGCGGAAGAATCATAAGAGACTTAGCTGTGGGATTAAGAGAAAGAGGGTTACATGTTGATGTTTACAGCTTATCAAGAAAAGGTTTAGGATGCCCGCGTGATGACCATTTTCGTAATATAGAGTGTGTAGAAATTTCTGAAGATCTTCTCAGGAAAATTTTGTTGCTCCCTTCAAGAGCTCTTTCATTGGCAAGTAAGGAAGCTCTTTTATTTATTAAACTTATGATCCAATTTGATATTGATAGAATTAGTAAGCTTTATAAAGATCTTATGGAGATCATATGTTCAAGAAACTATGATCTAGCGATCCTTGAGACGACATATCTTTCTCACTTAGGTCATATGCTTAGCTTAAAAGGGTTACCATCAATGCTAAGGATACATAATGTTGAGGCCGAGTATATTGCTTCGCTCTCATATAAGTCTTTAAGAGAATTTGTATTTAGATCTATGCAGAGGATAGAGAAAAAAGTACTGGAAATGATCAATAATAGAGTGACGATATCTATGAGAGATAAAGAGATTATCAGTAAGCTATATAAATTAGAGACCGTTTACCTCGGACCAACAGTAAAAGGATCCAAGAAGGATTGTAGTCGCAAGGATCAAAATAATATAGAGAGCCTAGGACTTGAATGTGGAAGATACGCTTTATATGTGGGAAGCTCTCATAAGCCGAACATTATTGCTGTTAATAATATTTTACAAAGTATTAAAAAAGACAACATAAAAATAACATTAGTTATAGTAGGGGAAGTAGGAAGATATATAAGAAAAAATAGTGGTAATATCGGATATGTGAAAATTTTAAATTTTGTGCCAGATGAAGTCCTAAGATCTCTTTATTGTTGTGCAGCAACATCGTTAGCTCCTATATTTAGTGGTAGTGGAGTGCCTATTAAATTAATAGAATCTTTATTATACGAGGTTCCGACAATCACCTCGAGAAAGGCTGAGCTAATGATACCAGGATTAAAACATCTTGAAAATGTAATAATATTAGAGAGAATAGGAAATATCTCAGAAGCATTAAAGAACCTTTATAAAGATGAAGATCTTAGAGAAAAAGTTTCAAGAGGTGCTCGTCTTCTTGTAGAGAAATCAATAGGATTTGAAAAAACCATAGAGAGATACTATGCCTATATGACAAAGCTGACTTCTTTTTCACTATAAGAGACAGGATCTTCAGTTTATAATTCAAGAGAAACATTATTAAGAGATTTCTTAATTTTGCTAACAGAGGTTTGCAGATGAGAATTAAATGATCTTTTAACTTAAAATTGAACTATCTATAAAATAATGGAAAAATTCGACCAGGAGAAAAAATTTTATATTTTTTGTTCGAATACAATAGATTCTATAAATATCTTGAAAAGACCAGATTAAGAGATCATAGTAAAATAATCGAGCTACTATTTATATTAAAACTTTTCTTAGAAGATGTAATCGTTGAAAATTCTTAACAGCACTTACTTATTATCGAAATGAATTTTGATGCAAGGTTTTTCCAATCGTATTCATAAGATGTTCTATGAATCTTTTCTCTATCAAAGCTATCGAGATTATTAATAAATTTAAGAAGTTCTCTAGCTAATGATATGGGATCATCGGAAGGAACATAATAGCCTATTTTTTTGCTTTCAACTAGATGTTTCGTATAAGAATAAGGTGGCCCAAACGAAAATATTGGTAGACCACCAGCCATATATTCATATAAGGTTGTTCGTGTGCTTGCTATAATCCATAAATTACGAATCGAAGGTCTTCCTAAGGTCCCGAAGTCTGCTGATACAAGATTTTTCACGAGATCCTCTCTCTCGAGATATCCTTCAAATTTCACAATATTTTCTATTCCTAGAGATTTTGTAAGTTCTTTATATCTTTTCATTAATCTGCCTACTCCAATAATTTTAAATGTGAAGTTTTGACGCGAAATTTTTCCGCTACCTATCAGAATCGCTATAGCTTTAATGATTCTATCAAGCATATGATACCACCAGTTTAGATCTCCGAGAAAGACTCCGGTCACATTATCGGATTTGATTTTCTTCTGAGGAGATATAAGAATCATTTTTTTATAAATCTCAACATCAACTCCATTATATATTATCTCAATATCTTTCCTACCTATTCTTTTCTCAAGGATCCATTTAAAGGGCTCTGTTACTGTGATAATTTTGTCTGCATCAGCAATAATTTCATATATCTTATCAAAGATATTATAATAGACAGCTGAAAATATTTTATAGTATATTTCAGGCCTTAAACTTAAAAAATAATCAGAAAGATCTTGTATATCTACGACTAAGGGAGATTTAATTTTCTCGGAAATAATTTTTCCTAGGAGCATAGAATCATGAGAAGGCCATGTGGAGATCACTAGATCAGGGTTATATTTGGTGACGATCTTTACTAAGTTCTTAGTCGTAGAACGAGCCTTATAAAATAGATCTACAGCTCTAAGAATATTGGAATTGGAATGAGTATGTAGTCTAACCACTTTCTCCCCGAAAAAACCTCCTACATCTGATCTCGCTCTCGAGACTGTCTCGATTACAAACACATCAAAACCTGATCTTATCATCTCTCTAACAAAATAGTAAGCTCTGATCCCGTTAGCTGTCTCAGGAGGCGGATAAAGCCCTGTTATATAAAGGATCTTCACTTTTGTTTAACCAATTATTTTTTATATAAATTAAGATATATCAACATTTCTAAAAGATCCTTTTAACAATACTTCTGAAATAATATGAACGGCGATCTTGGAATTCTTGATTTTTAGTAGATGAGTTTTGTTAACATGATCATCTGAAGATCCGAATCCAGGGATCTCTTCAAATAATTCTTTATCTTCACTTAACAATTTTGTCAGCATGATCTCATCTATATCCGGTATGATCATTAGTTTTTTAAGTGAACATCTCTCAAGCAGATAATCAATATGCCAGAACAGTCTCTTCTTTCTTCTCATACCCATATGCCTAAGGATCCTTGAACAATTTATGCCGCATGACCCTATGTAGATGTAGAAGCCCTTGTCAAGTGTAAAGATCTTTGCTCTAGTCTTTATATTAACATGATCTTGACAATAGATCAATAGTATGTATGATGATTTTATCTTTATCTCACTTATATGTAGAGACCTCCAAAAACTCTTAGTATAAGAGAGATAAATATAACAACCACAGAAATTTTTAAGAATATGTGGCGGGCCCGCGGGGATTTGAACCCCGGACCATCGGCTCTCACCGCGCAGGAGCCATAGAGCTTAGAAGGCCGACGCCCTAT
>WYEN01000094.1 GCA_009903825.1 Desulfurococcales archaeon | reverse complement strand
AACCATAGATCATTCGAGAAGATCTGATGAAAACATAGATCATGATCATCTTCTCTTAGAGGAAAAGATCTTTTGATCTAGGATCTTTAAGATCTTTGTTACAGCGATCTCCCGAGATCATCCGAGAAGATCCATAGATCAAAAGATCATAAAGATCATAAAGATCATTTGATCCTCTGATGATCCTATTTGAATCATTCTAATCATCATATGATCATTATAAATATTTTTTGAAATGATCTTCTGATGATCTTTGTGATAAATGATTCTCTGACGATTTTTTTCTCTGCAAAAAATTTTTATTTTTCTGTTTTTGGACATATTCTTCGGTATTGACATGCTATACATCTTCTCTGGTCAGGATTTGTTGTTGGCGGCTCTTCTTTTTCTATTGTTTCTCTGAGTTTTTTGGCTGTTTTTTCTATTGTTTCTAGATGTTGTTTTGTTATTTCTATTTCTAATGTTATTTTCTCTTCGTGTATCAATATTGCTTTTTCTACTGGTGCGATCAGTTTGTTTGTGAGATATGCGTATATCAAAAGCTGGATTCTCTGGTGTTGATATTTTTCTCTTTTGAATCTCTTGATCTCTGCCACTACAGCTCTTTTTTCTCCAGCTATTATATCTGCTACTCCTGATAATCCTGTCTCTTTATCATATAGATAAACCTCGATCCTCCATGGTTTTGGCAGCTTATATTTCTCTGCGATCTTCTCTTTATAATTTGCGTCTGTCTCTCTAGATGCTTTTAACATGCTTTCTGTGGCAGGCTCTTCGTATCTATAGAATATTTTTATCCAAGGTATCATTGGGCAATATATATAGTCTCTTAATAATGTTGCTGGTATAGTATCAGAATAGAATAATCTTTTCATTTAAAGACCCCCATTCTCTTCCTAAAACAATTCTATTCTCCCAATCTCTGATCCCTAGTCTGAACACATGAATCACATCATTAGGATCTTTGATAAATCTCTGTAGTATTCTCACAAGATCTTTAGCTCTCTGAGGATCAAGATCTCCTGTGAAAGCACTTCTCTGAATTCTTGTGAGACCGATTCTGAAAAGCTCTTCGGCAAGTCTGTTTCTATTGGCATCATCAGATATGTCATAGATAACTATGTATCTAGTCATCACCACACCTCTACAAATCCTCTGAACCTCTCTCCAGTTCTTAATGAAGATGCAAGTCTTAGAGAGACTGCTCTGATAGCTTGTGAAAGAGTCTTTGGATTATGATCATCTCTTTCTCTCACAACTCTATTGAATGCATCAACAATATTTCTAGCGATAATAGATCTATCAGATCTCTCGATAAACCCTTGAGAGACTCTAGGTCTGAAGCCAGATCTAAACATCTCTATAAGTGTCTTATCAACAACAGATGTTTTAAACATATCAGCAAAATCATATACAAGACTCTCTTTACCAGAACGATCTTTATGAACAAAACCTGCATAAGGATCCAGACCTGCGAGAACAAGAGCCTTCCAACATTCGCTGTATAATATTGCATATCCATAGTTTAGAGATAGATTAAAAGGATCAGGAGAGTCATGATTTCTACCTGTGAACTCAATGTCTTTAGGAAGTATTAGAGCAATATTCTGCCAATATATATGTGCAGCCTCAGCCTCTTTCTTGAGAAGAGACTCATAATCAAGTTCTCTAGCTATATACTCAAGATCTTTATAAGAATCATTGTTTAAAACACCTTTTCTTCTAAAACTTTTTAAAAGACCTGCCTGATTAAATATTTTAGATCTTACTATCTCAACAGCAATCTCCCTCCCAAATCCATTGAAAATACTTGTATACTGACTTCTTCTAGTAGCGACAGTAGCCGTTGGATGACTCATAAATATTCTCGCCCAAGGATCTCCTCTGCTATCTAAAAAGACTATGTCAATAGAGTATTTCATTGCAAGTCTCACAGCTTTTGATGTTATTGATACGCCGCCGGTTGTTATAAGGATCTGGTCTATGTCTGCAGGACTTATTCTAATCGTCTTATCCCTCCCTCTTATTATGAAGCTCTCTTTTTTCACAGAGATCTTTACACCATATTCAGATATAACAATGCTTCTCATAATGATCATCCTCTACAAAATGTTTTGAATGGACAGTGATCTGGACATTCTTTTGAAAACCCAGGATCTTTTCCTCCAAGGATCATATCGATAACCTCGTCTCTTGCATCAATAAACTCTTTCCTAAGATCTGGAGAGATATATATCACATCAAATTTTATCTCCGGCTCATTATTTGGAAAACCATTTACATATATCAATATTCCGTAGTCTATAGGTATCTCAATATTAGACTCTATGGCCAGAGCATATCCGGCTAGACTCGTCTTATGAAAATCTCTCTCAACTCCAGTCTTTATCTCTACTACTGTAGACAGATTTATTATAGCATCTATCATCAATCTGTCTGAGAGTCCTATTAGAGAGCCGTCTATTCTCAACTCAGAGATCCATGGTAGAGATGTTATAGTGTCTCCTCCATATAGACTTCTCTCTCTGACAATTTCAGAGCCCCATGATAATATCAATGTCTTGTATAGTTTGACACAGTATCTCTTAAGATCTTCTCCACATATGTTTTTAGAGATATATTCAGCTTTTTCAAGTGTCTTCTCAATTTCTCTCAAAGGATCTTTTGATAACAATATTTTTCTCACTTCTCTAGATGCTTCTGAGAAGATCTTGTGTACAGAAGATCCTGTGGCTAGAGGAGGAGTCTTTTCGAAATTTTTTATTCTTAATACTCTTCTTAGATACACATCTCTTCTAGTCTCACAATATCTATTTGTTATCTCAGAGACTCCCAGACCTAGAAATGCTCTAGGTCTGACTGGAGGTGCATGATGACTCCATCCTCTAAGCTCTTCTGGGACAGGATCTTTATATCTGATCCAATGGATCTTTCTTATCTTTTTAATAACATCCCATATAGTGATCATATGTCTCGCCATTTGTATCTTGTCATAAAATCTTTATCAACATAATCATGATTAAACTATTTTGAATCCCATGATGATCTATTCTGATCTTCTCATGATCATCTCAGAACCTCATGATCGTTTCAATGAATTTCTCGAATGATCCTGAGTCTTATAATTTTTGAATCACAATGTTACAAGGGGGATATATGGCCAGCTATATATTTACTTTAGGTTTTCACGAGGATTTTATCATCAGAAGACTTATGAACAGCAAGACATCTAAAGGTGAGAGGATCATCGTTTTTACAGTGTCTCCTGTTTCTGGAGCTTCTGAGAAAGCTTTTAAAAATCTAGAGGCTTTCTGCGCAACCACAGGTCTCTCAAGACCTGAGCTGGTCGAGATCAAGGTTTCTGGAAGAGAGTTTATTGAGATAGTCTATGATATAATAAGTGTATTAAAAGATCTTGAGGAGCCTATCATAGCAGATCTAAGCGGTGGAATGAGAATTCTCGTGATCGCAACCTACATAGGAGTAGAAATGTCAAGAAAAAGATCTATAGTATATGTTGCACAAGAGAGCGGACAAGGAGAAGAATATAAGATAGATATAGAAGAGATAAGAATATTATCAAAAGAATATAGCGAAGAAAAA
>WYEN01000039.1 GCA_009903825.1 Desulfurococcales archaeon | reverse complement strand
AAAATGTCTTGAAAATAGTAGACGAGGAATGCGAATATAAGAATCCTCTGAGACATTATCTCAGACTTTTACATAAAGAACTAGAGAAATCGTATGATGAAGAAGAAACCTAGATCTTGTTAATAGATCGTAGTTATATTCTTAGAGACCATATTAAAAAGCTTAATACACCAATGATCAATGAGATCTTTGTTAAAGATCTGCTCATCCCTGCCTTATGTATCGCCTCATTCAGATCATTAGATCTAAAGATCATCTGTGTAGAATATATTGCTATGGCTATCGTGAGTAGAGATAATGCAACGAAATACATTGAGAATCTTATGTAGAACATTAATATTAATATTACAAGGATCATTATTTCTATAAGTAGTGCTATTAAGGCGGCTTTTTTATATCCAAGCTTCACAGCTAATGTTTCTGCTTTAATAATTATATCTCCTTTAATATCTTCCACACCTTTTATTATCTCTCTTGATAAAGTCAGTAAAAATGCGAATAATGATGGATACGCGATATTTAGATTAAAGCTTTCTAAGCCTGAAAATTTTTCTGCGTAAGATAATGACCCATAGATCATTAGGTTGGCTGTTGCTAACGAAACAAATATGTTTCCTATAAAACCTTTTCTTTTAAAAAATGAGTTGTATGACTCTACAACGAATATATTGAATAATACGAATAATGTCGTTAAAAATCCTATGAGACATATAGAGTAAACAAAAGCTGAAATATACATTAAAATATACGCTATTCTAGCAGTCTTAGGACTAATATCTCCTCTGACCAGAGGTCTCCACGGCTTAGAAATCTTGTCTGTCTCAATATCATAATAATCGTTTGAGATGTATCCTGCTGAGGCGACTAAAAGAGCAGGGATCGATACATATAAAGCCTTCATAAGAATGATGCTTAGATCATTATATGAGGAGAGTTCTGCCACTATAAATACGCCTATCAACACACCTATAAATGATAATAAGATGTTATGAAGACGTAAAATATTGATCCATGCCAATATTTTTCTTAATATCAATTTCATACCTCTAAAACAAGATCTTTAGATACATAATATTTATGACCTAGCCAGTCCCACACGACCCTAATTGTCGTCTTAGGATCATCTCTATTGATCATTGATTTGTTTATTATAAGAACAATTTTATCTGAGAATTCTTTGGATCTTGCTATAGAAATATTTCTGCCTCTATTAATTGCCACCGCAAGAACTTCTTTAGGAGAAATATCACCTCTGTTCTCTAGATATATGTTTACAACATATTCTGAAGATGTTTTGCTAATCTCAAGATCTTTTATAACAAGATCTGGCTCTTTAAAAATTTTCTCGCGAATAATATAGAGAGGCATTAAAACAGATCCCTTCACAACTTCAATAGAGATGCCCTCTAACAACACATCTTCTTTAACAACTTCTTCTAAATTTTTTATCTCATAAACATGATCATTTATCTTGATATGAGCATTAGACTCTAATGGTGCTAAAACTGTTATAAACTGTATCTTGCCTGACATATTCTTCTCATATCTGATAACATGTCTACTATTCTCTTCTAAAACTTTAGGCTCATAATCTAGAAAGACGATCCTATCTCCTCTCCCGCTATCATATAATGTGTATGTAGAGAGAAGACTGATATAGTCAATATTAAGAGGCTCTCCGCCCCAATATTCTATGTTAAGATCATTAATTACATCTGCAACATTTTTAATAGGCGTAAGATCATAAGACAACAATATATATTTTCTATTTTTGTAATATACTTCTCTGAAAGGTTTTAATACTCTCGATATGTTTACGCCATTTAAAGTTATTTTCCATCTACAGCTTCTATAATCAACATCTTTTGATAAACTGATCAACATATACAGATGTAGATCTTCTAATCTCTCTCTATAATACGAGTAAAGCTCTAGTCTAAAACTTTTAGAAGCATTTCTGATCTTTTCAGAGACACTATGAGAAGAAATATAGACTGTATCACCACTCAGCCACAATATTCTGCCCTACCAATAATAATAGTCACAGGATATATTTGTTGCTTATATATAGCCTTATAAGACATGATCTATAAATATCTGAAAACACATCTTATTTATCTCTTCTAAAGATCTTCAGGCTTTCTAATTTATTGTTTTCTTCTGCTTATGTTTATAAACTTTCATATATATATATACGGTGTGTCTATGTATAGTGTATATAGATTTTATATTTTCTCTATAGTTTTTCTGATTGTGATATCGTTAGTCTCTGTATATTCTTCATCTTATAATTATGTTGTTGATAGAAAAATTTTTATGAATGGTTCTATAGATGTTGTCTATAGAGCTTCTTTTGAGAAGCCTAGAGTATTGATCAAGATTCACAATGTTGATTATAATGATCCTGTTGTTTTGAGCATGTTCATATGGATGCCAAACGGATCTGTTGTTGAGATTGAAAGAACATTTTTCAGAGGACCCTATGGAGAGATCGACTATAGATATCTAAGCAATGTATATGATGAGTGGAACAGACATTTAAAAGTGATAGGTGCTAGACCAGGATCAATAGATATTGGATTGATAATATTAGGTACAATACATAAGAGAGATGGAGTATATACGTTAGCTACATCAATACCATTAAACCCAGAATATATATCAAAAAGAGTGGGAATAGAGATAACAATAAACAAAAAATTAATAAAAACATTAGATATTGAGGAGATTAAAAAGATCAATATATCAAACAGATCAAAAGAAATAAAATTTTCAGAAAAAGAATCTTTAATACCAATAGCTCATGCGCAAACAACAACATGGCCTCCAGGAGAAATATATACGGGCACATGTTATTATGGAACATGTTTAATATGGGAAGCCGTTGAGCAGAAAATATCCTATAACACCGTAGTTCCTCTTGTTGCAGCAGCAATAAGAAATAGCTGGGATAGAGTATACGCTGTTTATCTATATAAGCATCTGGTTGCTGGCAGCAGATCAGGTGTGAGAATAGTGTTTGGTATAGGTGCAGCAGTAGACACAAGATATGAAGGCGTTTCTCCAGGCGTGAAATTTGAGATACTAGGTTATGATTGGGTTGCTAATGATGAGACAGCAGCAAATTTAGATTATGGCAAATTCTTTGTACCTGGTCGTGATTTTAATAGTCAAAGTATTCTTCATATAGGTTTTAAAGCTGATATTGCTTATGTCAAATATCAATTAAAGAAGTGTAATTACGATATAGTGCCTTACTGTGAGTATTATGATATCTATATGAACATCACGATGACAAGACCTGCTAATGGCGGTCCGCTGACAAATGACAAAGCTGTATATGGCGTAGTTTCAATATATAATTACAACGATCCTGTGGTTCAGGTATATAATGATCTTGCGGAGAGAGGATGGTTTTCTGGTCAATATAAATACTCTTTCGGTGAATTTAGCGTCACCACAAGCTTGATGAAGTCAGAACAAAATACCTTATCACAACTGACTTTGTCTATTAATGTTATAAAAATTTTAATAGCATTAGGCTTATTATTTTCAGCGCCTGTATACGGTTCTCTTATACTTCCTCTTATAGCTTCAGTTGGTGTAGAGCCGTACTCTACAAGTTATAATGAAGATTTTGGGATTGTCGCGGTACGTCTCATTAGCAACTATAGTGATTGGGCTTATTATCAGTATGCAAAATCTCCTGTGAAATACGAGTTTAATAATGGAAATTATACTGTGACAATGTTATTTGTAGATGTATGGGTTGATGCAACAGCTAATCCGCACGAAAGATCATACTCGTGAAAGAAGGCAGCTGTTTAATTCAATCTATTCTATCTATTTATGGTCTTTCATATGCTCTACTTGATAAGAACTCTTCTATATTTCTCTTTATTAATGATCCTTAGACTAAGTTAGATATGAACAGATTGATTCATACATCTAATACATATCGAGATAATTGTGCTAATCTATTTAACATTTTCATCTTCTCATGATCACCAATCTTGGCTCTCTCAACAGCTTCTTCAAGTGTTAATATAGTCTTCTCTAAAAGATCTCTTCTAACTTTATAAGGAACACCGTCTTTGCCTCCGTGAGCATATGAATATTTGAATGGGTCTATAGGATGTGTAACAGGATCTCTGTTTGAAGGTGGAGTGTTGAATATTAGATCAGCAACTAACGTTAATGCTCTCATAGTCTCCGGACCGAAACCTTTTATCTGTAGGATCTCACTAATTTTCTCAGCACCTTTCAGCTGAGCCTCATTTAATGTCTTGATCATTTCATCTGTTATATTAATAGGTCTGTAATATGGTATAGAAAAGATCTTTTTTTCAAAATATGTTCTCTTATTTTCTAAATGTCTTGTTAACTTTGTATATTCGTTTAAGCTCTTCAATCCTTTTAATAAAGCGTTCACCTCTCTGATCATTTTAATTATCTTTGACACATCTTCTTTCAAAAGATCTTCTATGACGCCTCTGGCAGTCAAAGAATCATTGTCTACAAGATTGAGAGGATTCTCAATGTTGTTTGAGGCAACACCTGAGTGAGGATCTAATAGCTTCGTCAGATCCGCAGTCATGTGGTTAAGATGATATCTTCTGGCCATTTTTATAGAAGGCTTCATACCTTGTTGTATAATTGTCCAGCCTCCTCTCTCTGAGATAAATAATGCGTGATGATATAAAGTATATCCATCTTGAAGAAGAACCGAATCTATTTTAGCACCTATTCTACTTACGAGCCTCATTTTATCAATAAAATCTTCTCCTAATGATAATCTTTTGACTGCCAAAGGAATCTCATCAACTACTTCTTTAGAATGTTCTCCTTTTCCGCCTAAAACTAGAAAGCCAAGATCTTCTTTCCAAGTAATTTTTTTAACCACAGCTGTGACAACAGTTGTAGACCCACTGCTGTCCCAGTCCATACCGATCACATTATTAAAAGCTTGAAACCACAGAGGATCTGAGAAATACTCTATAATCTTATCCGGACCGTGTATCTCATACATCACTTTGAGAATAGCTGAGGCAAGCTTCTCCATGTAAGCTAAAAGCCATTTAGGCACGTGACCATCGTGAAGAGGCAGGTCTGATATTCCACTCATTTCTAATAAGAATCTTGCCACCAACATTTATATAAATCATGTTAAAAGAATATACGGAGGAATAACATATGGATCTTTATAAAAAAATTGATGACAATCTCTATGTAATATACACAGGTCCTGAGCCTTGTGAAGACTATATAAATTCTTATCTTCTAGTCTCCTCACTTAAAAAAGCTGTTATAATAGATCCTGGTCCACATAATTCTACAGACAAGATCTATCGAGTTCTTAAAGAGCTTGGCCTGGAGAAATCTTTAGAGCTTATCATACCCACGCACGTCCATTTGGATCATGCAGGCGCCTCTGCTAGACTGGCCAAGTTGACAGGCGCAGCTGTGATTGCTCATCCAAGAGGTATTCCTCATATAAAAGATCCTAGGAACCTCTGGGAGGCCTCTAGAAAAGTTCAGGGAGATATTATAGATGCTTATGGAAGACCTGATGATGGAGAAAATATAGAGTTGTTAGAGGCGAAAGATATGAGCATATTAGTATTAGATGATATAGAGCTTAAGATACTTCATAGTGTGGGACATGCCTCTCATCATATATCTATTCTATGGATCTCAAGATCATTATTATTCACAGGAGATTCAGCGGGAATATATCTTCCTGAGATAGATGTTGTTTTACCAACGACTCCTCCACCATTTAGATATGAGGCTTATATGGAGTCTTTGAAAAAAATGATTCATGAGAAGCCTAAGACGCTTGCATACACACATAAAGGAGTTAGAATTGATGGAGAATTTCTTACAAAACATTATGAACAGATGGAGACATGGTTTAATATATTAATCTCTATGGATGATAACAGCTTAAATGATACTAAATATATAAAAATGAAGATAGCTGAGAAAGATCTTTTTCTGAGAAAATATTTAGAGATGTCTGAAGAGAAAGATTGTGTCGTCAATAAAGCTAATTTGGAGATGACTTTCAAAGGTTTTATAGAAGAGATTAAAAGAATAAAGTCTTTATGAAAATTTTTATAGGAGATGATAAAATGTCTTCTGAGAAGAAAAGGTTCACAATAGATCTTGAGAAAGAAGCTGTGACATGCGGAGGTGTGGTGGCAGCTATTTTAACAAATCTAAAGAGAGTTAAGCCGGGAGAGGAACTATATGTGAAAGCAGGTGAGGATCAGATCAAAGAATTAAATGAGATCCTAGATCTCTTGAATAGACATGAAATAATCAAGATCATAACTAAATATTCTGATAGAGAGTATATACTTATGAGATTAAAATAATGTTAGAAAGATCTTGATGAGATAAGTAGATCTCTAATTTTTTTAATTGACATATACCATGAGCCTAGCCACAGGATCGACAATATGATGAATATAGTTATGAGAATAATATTTCTGAGAATAGGATCATTAATATATGAGATCACAAGATCTCTTATATATTTAAGAACCCATAAATATGTCAGCAGAAGAACTAGACCTGTCAAATATGTTATAAATAAACTTGTAAATGAAGACATAATCTCGCTTCCGCCAGGACCTACAGGATCTTTGTTAACCAACTCTGACACTCAACATCATTTATATAGGATTAAGAGTTTGTTAAAATATTTAAGCATACAAAACATATGAACTCATCTTTAAAAATTTTCGGTTAAATAATAAATAATGAGACCCACAATATTATGAGTATGATGTTGAGGAGTTATTAATATGGTGACAAATCTTCCTCCAGAGGCCAAAGCCAAGTTTGCAAAGTATCAAGAGGCCAGAACTCCTGAAGAGAAGCTTCAGGCTTTACAAGAATTTCTCTCTGTAGTGCCTAAACACAAAGGGACTGAGAATTTAGTGAGATGGATCAGGCGAAGAATGGCTGAACTGAGAGAAGAGATTGAGGAGAAGAAAAGATCTAAACAGAGAGGCAGAGGACCGTCTTTTTTCATACCTAGAGAAGGAGCCGCGCAGATCGTTCTAATTGGTTATACAAAATCTGGAAAATCTACTCTGATGAAGACTCTTACAAATGCTAAAGTTGTTATAAGCGATATACCATATGCCACAAAGACTCCTGTTCCAGGTATTTTTGTGTATAATGATATACAGTTTCAATTAATTGATACACCTTCTATAGTTCCTGATGAAGATGTCAAGATCAATAGAAGAGTGATTGGATTAGCTAGAAATGCTGATGGAATTATCATGACAATAGATCTTTCTCAAGATCCTGTTGCACAATTTACTTCATTAAGAGATATTCTTGAGAAGGAAGGCATTATAATTACGAGACCTAGTGGTAGAGTAGAGATTGTAAAAAGTAGTGGCGTAAACAATATAAAGTTTGTTTTTATGGGAGAACTCGTTAATGCAGGACCTGAAGATGTGAAGAAATTATTAGAGAGTTATAAGATTTATAGAGCTGAGATAAAGATCATTGGAAAAGTTACTTTAGAAGATGTAGAGAACGCTCTTATGGGAATAAATATTTATAAGCCTACAATAGTGATAGGAACTAAAAAAGATCTTGATGTAAAAGGAGATAATTGTAGAAGACTTATAGAAGCTGTCGGAAATATGGCTCCTGTTATGTGTGTATCTGAGAAAGAATATTTCTCAGATGATTTAGGAAGATATCTAACAGATCTTTTAGAACTAATTAGAATTTATACAAAGCCTCCCAATGGAAAAATCTCTGAAAAACCACTTATAATTAAGAGAGGCACTACAGTTATTGAGATAGCAAAGATCTTACATGAGGATCTTTATAAAGGATTTCAATATGCCAAGATTTGGGGGCCTTCTGCTAAATATCCTGGCATGAGAGTAGGAAAAGATCATGTTGTTGAAGACGGAGATATAATAGAGATCCATGCAAAAAACATTTGATCGTCATATAGCTCCGAATTTTTTATTCCACTCTATAAAAACCTTGATCATGTCTTGAGATATGCTAGGGCTTCTCTTAGACAAAGCGGTTTTCAAATGTTTCATTGATAAAGGAGGAGGCTCTTCAATAGATTTTTCAAACATCTCTTCAATACACATCTCATAAGCGTCTCTCACAATATCTTTAATATCACTGGCTGAATAGCCTTCAGTAATTTCAGCAAGATGGTCAAAGTCCACGTCATCGGCTATTTTGATAGATTTTGTATAATATTTAAACAACATTTTTCTAGTCTCTTTATCAGGAGGCGGAACATATATTCTTTTTTGAAATCTTCTTATGAAAGCCATGTCAAGAACCCACGGCTTGTTAGTTGCTCCGATAACAAATATAAGTTCTGAAGAACCTTTTGTGTGTATGCCATCCATCTCTTTAAGAAATTGATTTCTTACTCTAACCTCCCCGCCAACCTCTGTCGAGTATATTCCCATGAGAGAGTCGACTTCATCAATAAATATTATCACAGGAACTCCTTTATTCAGCCAGATCTCTCTAGCTTTTGAAAACACTTTACTCACATTCTTTTCAGCATCTCCCAGCCATTTAGACATTATACTGGCAGCATCAACAGATATAAAGGCAGCATTGATCTCTCTAGCAATTGCTCCTGCAAGCATTGTCTTGCCATTACCAGGCGGGCCGAATAAAAGAACACCTTTAGACCATCCGATCTCTTTAGGATAAAGATCAGGTCTTTTAATAGGATATACAATAGATCTTTTTAAAACTTTTTTCACATCCTCGATACCAACTATGTCATTAAAAGTTATGTTAGGAGGTGGAGAGACTAATAAATCAATATCTACATCCTGAGCCTGAGAACCTTCTTGAGGGCCTGAGGCAAGTTTTTGTAGATTCTTCTCTAGAAATTCAGCTCTTTTCTCATACTCTTTTATATACTCTATATATGTTTCTTTCATCATTATATCTCTGTTTAAAGTGATAATCTTTTTCAAGACCTCAGCAGCTTTTTTATAATATTTGATAGCATCCTCATATTTGCCTTTTCTCTCAGACATTATCGCAAGATCAGCATATTCTTTAGCCAGTCTCTCCAACGCATTTGTAGAATATCCATTCATCAAGACACCTCAGCAATCATCTTGATCATGACATTAATTATCATCAAAAAATCAAGATCTGTTAACTATTTTAATCCTTCCTTTTTTAACTAAACTATCTAATGCTGTCGAGACCTCCTCACGTGTATACCCATATAATTTACAGAAATCATTTATATCAAGAAAACCTCCTCTGGCGACTATATAATCTAATAATTTGTTCTCCAGATCATCAATTTTTCTCTGAACATTAGCTGTAGAGATTTTTTGAACATCTTTTATAATATTATTATCTGCCTCTTTAGACATGCTAATTTTGTTGTCCTCAGACGTCTTTTTAACGTCTGATTGTGTCGAGAATATCTCTGTGGGCAGTATTATCTCCTCGGAAAGATCTGTTGATATTAATTTAGATAGCTCTGGAATAAGTTTTGGAAGACTTGTGTCTACAGTCTTCACAGCATCATTAATTATCTTTTTCATCAGCTCCTCAGCCTCTTTACTGCTCAGCCTGATCTTCTCTGTGTCCATTATATTGGTGGGAACAGCTGTGCTGCCTAAGAGAGAGTTTATCTCTGAAGATATTTTATCTAGAGAGACAGCAACTCCAGGCACTATAGGAGCGACCACAGGCTTTAAATATTCTATTGTCTTGTTGAGAGATATTAAAAGCGGAGCCGCCTTATCAAGCTCGTTTAATGTTCCCAGCCTGACCTTGAGTTGCTCTAAGAAGTTGTGAGAGATCGTTAGTCTCAGAATTATTTTTCTGATCTCAACAAGCTCGTTGACATATATTGTCGCCTTAGCCATATTTCTCTGAGCAACAGATTTGACTGCTGATGTATAAAGATCCTCGTATCTCTTTTTTAACCTACTTAACACATCGCTTAGAGAGTTTATGGCCAGCTCTATCTCTATTAATAGACTTTCCAACGCTCTTCTAGCAGGAGAACTCTCTTTTCTAATGATCTTTAGGATCGGAGATATGATTACGTGCATAAACCCAAGCTCCTTATTTCTCTTCTCTACATCACCTCCTAAATCAAGCAATAAGATCATCCTCCGCTAATTATTTTAAAACGATTGTTTAGGCAGTTATTATCACATTGATAGGAGACTGTTGGGTCTGAGACTGAGCTGTCTGAGGCTGTTGCACAGACTGTGGAGATATCGTTGTTATCTGAGGCTGTTTAACTGGTGCAGATATCTCTGTCTCTAACTTCTCTATCAACTCAATATGCTTCTCAAGATCTTTTTTCTCTTCAATAAACTTGTTTTTAGAGCTTCTGAGCATATCAATTGATTGTTTAAATCTTTGTTCACTTATCTCTCCTGATGTATAAACGAGCTTCAGATGATTCATTGCTTTATCAACATGAAGAATCTCATCCTCCACCTCTCCAAGTCTTTTTCTTAAGACAGATCTCACCTGTTTAGCTTTTTCTTTTAATCTTGATAGAGTAGCCTCTATCTGTTTCTTCATCTCCTCATATGCTTGAGAGCTTATCTCTTTATTAAGATACAGATCTTCTATAGCTCTAGCTCTTTTTCTTGCTCTATCAAGTTGAGCCTCAACTTTTAGAGCCTCAACCTTCCACTCAGGCAATATGATCAGTCCATCATGAGATATCACTAGTCTCTCAGAACCTACATATTTAATCGAATAGTCCTCAGACACCACCTCTACTCCTGAGACGTTTCCATCTACATCAGAATAGATAGATGATAAAACACCGACGACTCTACCATAAGGATCTGTTATTTTAGACCCGAGATATTTCTCAACTTCTTCTATCGAAACCATATTAATCGGCCTCAGACTATCAGCTTTATAATATAATGCTTAAAAATCACATGTATAATGATAAACATCTGTGGAGAAGAAAAATAGAGAAAGATATGTAAAAAATCACTTCTTTTTAAGAAGATATATCTTAGAGCCTACTATCATTCCACTTGGCACAAGAGCTATTGAACCATCATCTTTTCTAACGATTGTAAACATTGCTGAGATATCTTCAACAGTTCCCTGTTCGCCTGCAATCACTACGTAGTCTCCAATCTTAAATGGTCTTGCTATTAACAAGAATAATCCTGCAATTGCTTGTCCAAGCACTTGTTGAGATGCGAAACCTATCACGATGCCTAGAAAACCTCCTAAAGCTACTCCAGATGCTCCTCCAGCAACACCTCCCGCTATGCCTGCTAACAAAGCACCTATACCCACTATCATCATTATACTTCTAATGGCAGCCGCCGTTGGATGCGGATATCTGACTCTCATAGACCAGTACATGAAGTTAGCGAAAGATCTTATTATGAAATATCCAAAGACTAGAGCCAGCACAATGTTTATATATGTTCCATAGGGGTCTAGGACAAGCCCTTTAAAATCTATCATAGGCCTCAAAACCTCTGGAAGCACACTATTTATTATAGCGCTAACTATTATGTAAAGAGCGATCCATACTATTAATGATGTTAGACTTCCTCTGACCCCTCTTAAAACTTCTTCTCTTTCTTTTTGTTCACTCATAATATTCGCCACAATATTTTTTAAAAATATTTTTAAATTTTTAACATATCGATTATTCATGATATTATTAGGATCTTACAGCTGAAAGCCTTGCTTTTTAAGGCGGGTAGGAGGTCAGATATATCTAAGGATCAAGGCTCTTTTTAATCCGCTGACAACATTTTTATTATCTTCAATCTCCAACGTGTTACTCTCTGATCTAATGATCTCTAGACCTCTTCTCTCAGCCTCTTTAACAAAGCTGTCTATAGGGGCAAGCGGAAGATTTATACCTTTGATCCAGTAGTGTATAGGTATAAATATTTTTCCTTTCATCATACTAAAGATCTCTAAAGCCTCCGAATGATCTATTGTGAAAGTTCCTCCCACAGGAAGTACAACTATGTCTACTTCTCCAATTTTTCTAAGCATTTCTTCATCAGGTATGTGGCCAAGATCTCCTCCATGAAATATGTCTAATCCTCCTGAAGTAGTTATTTTATAAGCTATGTTAAGACCTCTTCTCCTTCCTCTCTCTTTATCATGAAAAGTTTTTACACCTAAAATCTTAAAAGGATCTGCCTCAAACACTCCTTCTTTCATTTTAAATATTTTACTATCTTTCTTCGCTACAACATTTGAGGCGTTATGATCAAAATGATCGTGGGTGATCAATATATAATCAGCTTTTATCTCAGGTCTTTTAATACCTAGAGAATAGCCGTCATGAGGATCTATAACAAGAATTTTTCCTAAATTCTCAATACTTATACATGCATGACCATGCCAAGAGATCTTTACTATAGAAATTTTAGACACCAGAATTAATATTCTAAAAGAAAATATTAATGGATACCTAACTAATTTAATATTTTATAAAAATATGTAGATGAGGGAGTTTATAATGTCGAGAGAATATCCGGTGTCTTTAGTGTTTGCAGATACAAAAACATTATTATCACTTGTCGACGCCATATCTTCACTTGCTGACGATGTATATATAAACATATCTGAGGAAGGTCTTTTAAAGATTATAGCTATAGATCCTGCCAAAGTCTCAATGATTGAAGTAGAGTTTCCTCAAGAAAGCTTTCTCGAATACAAAGTTCAGAGACCTCTTAGAGTAGGGATCTCAACAAAAAATCTTTCCACAGCGATGGAAGATGTTAAGAGACAGAATAGAGTCTCTTTACAGGCTGATGAAGAAAACATAGAGATCATGATTGAAGGAATACCTCGGAGAAGATTTTTATTCAGAAGCTTAGAACTGCCTTCAGAAGAGATACCTAGACTTGAGATTGAGTATCCTGGTAAAGCATCTGTACAACCAGATCCTTTTGCTTCAGCTCTATCAGATCTTACTGCGATAGCAAATTATATAACATTTAAATTAGACCCTAACATGTTAGAGCTTAGAGAAGCAGATACTCAGAAGAGATATGTAAGACTTACAAGAGAAAACGGCTCTCTTCTAGAGTCAACTGCATCAGAGGAGGTCTCAGCAGATTATGACGCATCATATCTATCACCTATATCAAAACTTGTTAAAATATCAACAGCTGTAGACGTATGGCTTGGCAGTGGAATACCTCTTAAATTAGAGATGGGTCTAACACCAAGCGGGAAAATAATATATTATCTGGCTCCTAGAGCATAAAAATTTTAGTAGAAAACATATTAACAATATAAACTTTATTTTGAATATATAAAAGGAGAGGTGAATATCTTGAGTAGAAAACCTAGAGGAAGAGGGGAAGAGATAGATGATAAAGATCTCAGGATCTTAGAGATACTACAGAAGAATAGTGACATAACATTTACTGAGCTCGGTAAAATACTTGATATAAGCCCTTCAACAGCTTATATAAGAGTTAAAAAACTACGCAAAACAGGATATATCAAAAAGACCATAGCTTTGATAGACTATGATAAACTAGGCTTCAGAATAAAAGCATTAATATTTATAAAAACAGATCCTAAGAAGATGGAGGATGTAGTAGAATCATTAAAACGTTTTGACAAGATCGTGTCTATATATGATGTCACTGGCGAACCTACCGTGGTAGCTTTTGTCATTGTAAAGAATCATATTGATCTGGCGAAGATATTGGACGACGTAGGAAAGATAGATGGTGTTATATCAACAAGTACTATGGTTATAATGAGAACATTCAAAGAAGAATATGAGCTTTCATTAACAGATATAAAATAGAGTAGTATTGGTTTTATAAAGAACGTTCGTAAGATATATGACCCCTCCCCGCCCTAAAGGGCGGGGTTTCGAACCTCTGGGTCTCGAGTGTTAGCCCTCTGGCGGGGGGTTAATGATTTCACGCCGTTATGTGTTATAAGATAGCTCTCTATTTTTCTTGATATTATTATTTTATATCCTATTTTTCTTGCTATGTTTAATGCCGCATTTATATCTGCATTAATTTTTTTATTAGTTTTTCTACATACATATAGTCCTCTGTATATTCTTCCATTTTTATGTATCTCTCCACATATAGAACATTCTATACTTGTATGATCTTCTGGAATAATCTCAATATCTATTCCATATTCAATAAACACATCAATCATCCATAAAATAATTTTTCTATACCACCATATATTAGTATTATACTCATTACCGTTGTTTTGTGATAACATTATTGGATATCCTATGTATATCTTCTCAACTCCTCTACTCCATAACATCTCAGCTAGAAATCTTATAGCCGTTCTATAGAGATGTCTAAGCCTCTCATTCCTCTTATATAATGCTTTAAGATATTTCTCATGATATTCTACCCATTTATGGATCTCAGCGTTTCTAAGCAGATCTCTTACAGCTTGATATGTAGAGATCTCTCTTTTCCACCAGTAATACTCAGATTTAATAGATCCTCCTTTGACGAGCAATGCTGATCCATCTGAGACTACTATGGCAAATAAATTGTTAAGACCTATATCTATGAAAGCCTTTTTATCTCCAACAGGATCTCTCTGTTTAATACTTTTAGGATTAAAGATCCTATTTTTCTTATCTTTATAACTAGGCTTTATATATCCTTTGAGATTTGATTTAGAAGATTTTTCTCCAACTTCTATAGGTATATAAGCGAACCATCTATTAGCCTCATATATTATCTCAAGCCTTCCCTGTTTGCCCTCCCATCTTATTCTGCCAACATATCTTATACTAAGTTTAAAATCTTTAAGAATCAGACGGCCCTCACCATCACTGATAGGCTCTAAATAATATCTATCATTTCTAATCAAAATATGGATCTTCTTTTTACCTGTGATCCTATCCTTCCAATAGCCTGGTGGAGAAATCTTACTGATATGCGACGGTAATCTTCTCTGTCTCTTCATTTTCAGAAGCTCAAAAAATGATTCCCAAGTCTCCTCATTTTTATCAATAATCTGACCAGCATTTACACCCAGAACTTTCTTATACTTGTGATAATATTTTCTGTTGATCTCAGCTCTCTTCTCAGGCGTCAAAGAGTCTCTGAAGAACAGCTTTCTCTTCTCGTAGTTAAGCTCATTCCACAACCTCACAGATGCCAAGCCGATATCAAATAATATCTCCTCCTCATGTTTCTCTGGAAGCAGTCTCAGCCTGACAGCTCTTTTATTATTCTTTTTTCTCTTCTCTATAAGCTCTCGAAAAGACTGAAGAGGGTCAGGCTCTCTGGCGGACACACCTCGGGGATTCCCCCCGCTGGACATCCTAAATTTTCTGTCCGCCAAAGACCCGACCCTCAAAAATATTATAAAAACTTATAAAATATACCCCGCCCTGAAGGGCGAGGCTTGCCCTTACGTTGTCATGTCTTACCAAGTTCTTTTAAATGAGAAAGGATCTTTTCTTTATATGTGGTTGGCAGATGAACCTCTATATCAAATTTATATCTCTCTTCATCTGGAGATTTAATACCTGTTGATGAAATTATCACATATCCTTTCTCTAAGATTAGCTTGACTCTGTTTAAATCTCCCTTTTTAATAAGATTATCTACATAAAGATCAAAGTTGTTATATTTTAATAACTCTGATGCTGAAGGAGTATATCCACATACTATACATGTGCCATCGCTCATTAATGAATTAAATTTACATCTAGGACATTCTGGAGGTATTTCTGTCCCTCTAATCTGTATCCACCATTTCACCCATGCGCCTCTCATGATATTTATAAGATCTTCTCTGCCTCTGTCTTTAGCAATTTTATATAGAGAAGAGGCGTAAGAAAGTATCCACGGACCTGCGGAGGTTGTCACATACTCTAACATTTCATTTGACAGAGAGACTCCTGATTCTATAATCATTTGAGCGATAATTGTTCTAAGTCTCTCTATGTTTCTCTTGATCCTGTTAGATAATCTATCCATGTCAGGTCTCTTATCTTCCTCCCATAAAAGCTCTACAATTCTCTTGATAATATCTTTTAACAAGCTTTTATCAAGATTTAAATACTCGATCTCAAGTTTGACAGCTAGATCATTTAATCTCTCATCAATCCATGAATCAATATCAAAACTTTTTCTCTTAGAAATCTTTGAAATACTCTTAGAACTATTCTCTATACTCTCTTTTCTCACTTTTTTCTTAGAAGAATCTTCTTTTTCTTCTTTTTCCTCCTTTCTCTTTCTGGGCATAACCGAAATTATATTAACTTAACAGAATATATTATAATTAAAACTGATCATTTATATATTCTGATCTTCTGAATAAAACTCCACGACTATTTTCACCTTGACAGTCTGAGAGGAAAATGGAGGAATATTCTCACCAAGATCTGTGGCGAAAACTATGGTATTGCCCATAGAGTCTTGGAAACTCACTTCTGCCACATAAGTTTTCTTAGGCTCTGACGTGAGACTTCTCATAAGACCTTCATATATTCTTGAGAGAGCCATTTGAATAGCCACTGGGCTTGAGAAATCCTCAGGTCTTAATCTAATATCTTTGAAAATATTTATCATCTCACCTATTCTAGCTCTTCCAAAAAAGATCGCTCTGTATACAGGCTCTTCACTCATGTTGACAAGCCTCAACTCAATATCTGTTAGATAAAATATATACTGATTTTTAATGAAAAATTTTGGTGGCTAAAGTTTGTGGAGAATAATGAGATGAAAGAAGATTTTCAAGTCACACCTTGGGAGGTAAAAGGGAGAGTAGACTATGATAAATTAATAAAGATCTTTGGTACACAACCTTTGAACAAAGAATTGCTGAATAAACTCGAGAGAATATCTGGAAGAGAGCTTCATATGTTTCTTAGAAGAGGCGTCTTCTTCTCTCACAGAGATTTTGATAAGATACTTGATGACATCGAGAATGGCAGAGGATTCTTTTTGTATACCGGGAGAGGACCTTCAGGTCCTATGCATGTAGGTCATCTGATACCTTTTATAATGACCAGATGGTTTCAAGAAGTTTTTAATGTAAATGTCTATATAATGATCACTGATGATGAGAAGTTTCTAGACGAAGAGAAGATGAGTCTAGATGAGGTGAGGAGATGGGCTTATGAAAATATTCTCGATATAATAGCAGTAGGATTCGATCCTGATAAAACATTTATTTTCTTAGACACAGAGTATATCAGAAACATGTATCCTCTAGCGATTAAAATTGCTAAAAAAATAAATCTGAATTTAGTTAGATCTGTGTTTGGATTCAGTGGAGACACAAATATAGGTCTGACATTTTATCCAGCCCTACAGATCGTGCCTACTATGTTTGAGAAAAAAAGATGTCTGATACCAGCTGCAATAGACCAGGATCCTTATTGGAGAATTCAGAGAGATCTTGCTGAAGGCTTCGGATATTACAAGGCTGCTGCTATACACTCAAAATTTCTTCCACCATTAACAGGGTTTGAAGGAAAAATGAGTACTTCAAGACCTGAGACGGCAATATTTCTTCAAGATGATCCTAAGACTGTAAGAAGAAAGATTATGAGATATGCGTTCTCAGGCGGCCAGCCTACGATTGAACTTCATAGAAAATTAGGTGGAAACCCTGATATAGATGTCTCATTTCAATGGCTTTATATGTTGTTCGAGCCTGATGATAAAAGAATCAAAGAGATCGAGGAGGATTATAGATCAGGAAGATTATTAACCGGAGAATTAAAAGAGATCTTGATCGAGAGATTAAACGATTTTCTAGAACAACATAGACAGAGAAGAGAGGAGGCTAAAGAGCTTGTGCACATCTTTAAATATGAAGGTAAGTTGGCTAGACAGATGTGGGAGATAATCTATGAATAATATTTTTTCTTAACAAAATATTATTTTGGATGATGTGCGACACGGAACTGATATATGATGAGCCGTGTGAGGACTGATCTTGCCAGAGGCTTCGCTATGTGAAAAATGTGGTGTTAGAGAGGCTTTTTATATAAAAAGAGATTCAGGAGAGAAATTATGTAAAAAATGTCTCTATAGAAGTATTGAACGTAACATTATAAGAAGCTTATCTAGATATAGCGGTTTGAGAAGAGAAGAAAAAATTCTTTATGTAGACACTTTCATCCCAAATATCTGGGATGTTAGTCTACTCAAGATCATAATAAAGATCTCTTCTAACTATAAAAACCAGATCTATTTACTAACATTTCCATGGAAACAACATTTTTATAAAGATCTTATGGATAGTATCTTTCAGATAATCATAGATCCTGTGAACTACATTATGTTATGTAGCGAGGGATTTAATGATTATATTTCTTTCATCACATGTTTTACAAAGATCAGGTATCTAATAGGCGTTGAGAAAGCTCTTGATATGAATATAAAAAAGATTCTTATCCCATGCACACGTAATGATGTTTTTCTGAAAAACATCTTCTCATTTATATACTCTGCCAAAGAGATGATTTCAGAAACCTATCCTCAAAGAGTTTTTGATGAGATAATAATATCAAATCCTATCTATAATTTAGTAACAGAAGATCTTATAGCATTATCATTAACAGATGTAAAAGATGATCTTGTGCTTGAGAAATCTTTACAACAATTTTTTTCTTCTATAGATCATAGGATAAAAGAGTTTCTCTCAAAATTTTTGAACGACGAGATCATAAGAGAGATGTATACATTAGGTCTCTCATCTAGAGAGTTTATGTTCTCACACCCTAATCTTATGTCTAAATATTATTCTCGATATAAGAGATGTAGAATTTGTTCAGCTCCTATAGATAATGAAAAACATCTCTGTAGATACTGTTTAACTCTTCATTCTAGTTTTGAGAAGATCTCTAAGATTTTTAGATAGATTAAAACATCCCTCGCCTCTCTCTATAAGACCTTTCTTCAGAAGCTTCTCAAGAATAGGCGCAGGATCATCTATTTTATATAATAATCTTATCTCTTTTAAAGCAATTATTTCTCCAACAGATATGTTTCTCAAGAAATAATCTAAGACGTCCAGCTCATTTTTGCTCAGATCCTCTGGCAGAACGTCTTTAATAAGATCTATGAGACTTTTTCTTTGATAAAACATGACCATTTCTAATATATTAAAAATCAAAATTAAGCTTAATATGTCTCAATAGAAAATTATTCTCTCCATATCTGTAAGAACTTTAGGACCTCTCTTATCTAATAAAACAAGCTCTTCTATTCTTATACCAACAAGATCTTTTATATATATGCCAGGCTCTATAGTAAAGATCATGTTTTCTCTTAATATATCCTGTGAATCAGGAGATAAACTAGGTTTCTCATGAACATCTATACCTACTCCATGACCTAATGAATGAATGAAATACTTTGCTAATCCTCTTCTTCTGAGCGTTTCTCTAGCAATATTATCTATAAAAGATCCTTTGATTCCTGCCGAGATCTTCTCAAGAGAATTATTCACGGCCTCGTTAACAGCTTCAATATATCCCTCATATGCTCCAGATCCTTTATGAACAATCATTCGTGTCATGTCGGAATTATACTCATTAATTCTAGCTCCAATGTCTATGAGAATCACATCTCCATATCTAATTATTCTGTCCTCAGGTTTTGAATGAGGATAGACAGAGTTGCTGGCTGAGGCAACTATCAGTGGAAAAGCTTCTTCATCAGCGCCATAGAATCTTATCATATATAAGAGTCTTGCAGCAATTTGTTTCTCTGAGTAGCCTATCAACTCCTCGTCTAATAATTTTCTTAATGCCTTGATAGATATCTCAGCCGCTTTTGATATGATCTCTATCTCATAAGATGTTTTCACAGATCTTATGTCGAGAACTTCATTTCTTATATCTATACAATATTTTTTTAAAACATCTCTTAGCTCGTCTGAGAAAATCATATTTATATCATCATATCCACATCTAAGTTCTTTCTCTGATGAAACTTTTATCTCCTCAGATATTATCTTGTTCAGATCTTTGTCTAACACATTTATATCCTCAGGCACTTCTTGAAGCTTATATCTATAATATGCATAGATCTTTAGATTAAAGCTTTGATCAATATTGCTCTTGATGATATCATATGATCTATAATATTCTAAAAGTGGTGTGTAGTATCTTATCTCTCTTTCTGAGATATCTATGATCAAAAGAGATCCTCTTAATCTAGAAGCTCCCAGCCACGTCTGGTTTGAATCATTTAAAATCATTATTTTATGAATATTATTTCTCTCAGAGAAATCAATTAATCTCCTTAGATTCTCTTGAAAAACCTTGGTTTTCAAAGATATGCCCCCTCTTAATTATTTATGATCTAACATATATACCTGTTGAAGAGCTATAATATTTAGATTTATTAATATTTTATCTCATAAAATTATAGACAAAGAAAACTTCTTATATGAACATGTGGGAGGCTAAATGCAGAATCAAAGACTAACAGATCGATACGGAAGATCTGTTGATGTTCTTAGAATAACAGTGACTCATAGATGCAACTTTAATTGTATATTCTGTCATATGGAGGGTGAAGATATAAACTCTAAAATAGAGCTTGATGTAGAATCTATAGGTATTGTGGCAGAAGCTTTCTCAAGAATTGGTGTTAGAAAATTTAAGATAACTGGTGGAGAGCCTCTTCTACGCAGAGACATAATAGATATTATAAAAGCTATTAAAACAAGAACTTCTGCTGAGGACATATCTCTTACTACAAACGGCTTTCTTTTAGAGGAGCTGGCGAAAGATCTTAGAGATGCAGGAGTTGATAGAGTAAATATTAGTCTTCATTCTCTAAACAGAGAGATCTTTAGATATATTACTGGGAGAGATTATTTAGAGAAAATTTTAAGAGGAGTTGAGCTGGCTAAAAAAATAGGATTCAAACAGATCAAGATTAATGTTGTTGTTTTAAAAAATCTTAATGACAATGAGATCGAGAGTTTCATAGAGCTGATCAGAGGAAGAGATGACATGGTTCTACAATTCATTGAGCTTCACCCAGTAGGTTCTGGTGCAGAGATTTTTAAAGAAAAATTTGTGCCTCTAGACATTATTGAGAAGAAGATTATTGAGAAAGCTGATAGACTTAGAATCAGAGTCGAGATGCATAACAGACCTCTTTATCATTTAATAGAAGGAGGCTATGTAGAGTTTGTGAGACCTGTGAGCAACCCGATCTTTTGCGCCGGATGTAGAAGACTGAGACTTACTGCAGATGGATTTCTCAAGCCATGTCTTATGAGAAATGATAACATAATTGATCTTAAGCCTATCTTATTTAATGAGGATCTCACTAGAGAAGAGAAGATAAAAAATATAATTAAAATGATAACATTGGCAAACGATTTAAGAGAGCCTTTCTTTAAATGGAGGATTGATAGAAATCTCGATTTAATTGCTGAGAAATATTTTACAATAGACAAACCTCGCGGGACAATAAGAATAGAGATTCCCAAAAGATCTTTCTCATAAGATCTTTGTATAAGCTCTGAAATTCTTATAAAAAGATCTTGGAGATGTTAGAAGAAGTATTGAGATCTGACCTCCTTTTCGCCCTAAAGAGCAAGGTTTTAAGTTGTAATACATTTTAATATGTATACAACAAGATCTTTGGGGGTTTCATCATATATTTCATATGAGAACATAATTAACGGTAGCTTCATTTGGATGAGTTGGATAAGATATTTTCAAGAGCTTTAGCACCTAAAATCTTTGTTAATAGAGAAGTTTTAAGACCTGATTATATACCTGAACAACTTCCACATAGAGAAGAACAGATTAAAAGTCTTGGCATGATAGTTTCAGTGGCATTACAAGGAGAGAGACCTAGCAACTTATTTATCTATGGGTTAACTGGGACTGGAAAAACTGCTGTGGTCAAATATGTTTTGAAGAGATTAAGTGATAAAAGCCTAGAGTTTAATAGACCTGTTAAATGGTTCTATATTAATACTAGAATTGACAATACTTCTTATCGTGTTTTTACGAGAATAGGCGAGTTATCAGGTTTGAAACTTCCTTTCACAGGTTTGTCAACAGCTGAGGTGTATAAGAGAGTTAGAGATTTTCTAGACTCTGAGAAAAGAATTTATATAGTTGTTTTAGATGAGCTTGATTTTCTGGCTAGAAATGAGAGTGATGAAGTATTATATAAACTGGCTAGAATAAATGAGGATCTTACCAAAGCTAAAGTAGGGATCATAGGGATCACTAATAACATAAGATTTGTGGAAAATCTTGATGCAAGAGTGAGAAGCAGCTTAGGTGAGGAGGAGATGGTTTTTCCACCTTACAACGCTATACAACTGGAGGATATTCTACGTGAGAGAGCTAAACTTGCTTTCAAAGAGAATTCTGTCAGTGAGGAGGCTATAAAAATATGTGCGGCCCTAGCCGCTAGAGAACATGGTGATGCTAGAAGAGCCCTGGATCTTCTTAGAATAGCAGGTGAGATCGCTGAAAGAGAACAGGCTGAGAAAGTCTTAGAAGAACATGTTTATAAAGCTTATGATGAGCTTGAGAAAGAGAGAGTTATACAGCTGGTCTCTACATTACCTTTCCACAGTAGAATAGTTCTTCTCTCACTTCTAAAAATGGAGTCTGAAGGAGTTAATGTCACGACAGGAGAGTTATATATGGTTTATAGAGAGATATCTCAAAAACTTGGTATAGATCCTGTGACACAGAGAAGAGTTAGCGACATAATATCAGAGCTGGAGGCTCTGGGAATATTATCAGCTAGAGTAGTTAACAGAGGAAGATATGGAAAGACGAGAATATTAAAGATAACAGTGAATCCCTCTACTTTAATAGAGATCTTTATACAAGATCCTCTTATAAGAGATTATGTTGAGAGAGAATTAGAAAATCTGTTAACAACTGAACTCCAAGATTCATATAATACGCAAACTATAGATCTCTAGAGATCTCTTTTAGTATTTTCTCAGCGTTTTCTCTAAGAATTAGATGTCTCTCATAATCATTTATATAAGGACTTTCTAAAACAAGATCGATCTCTTCTTTAATTGTCGAGTTTAACACTACAGGATAGTCCGAGCCGAATAATATTCTCTCAAAACCTACTTCTTCTCTTATTTTCTTTATAATTCTCTCTTCATAAAATATAAAATCATTGACAGCTGAAGTGTCTGCATATACATTTTCAAATCTCTTTAATATTCTGAGAGCCTCATTAAACCATATGCCATATCTATAAGCGCAATAAGACCCTATGTGAGCTAATATAATTATTGGCGAGTATCTCTCTAAAACTCTCTCTAGCTTAAGAGGATTAGCCCATTGAGATAAGGCAGGAATCTCAAAAGGCCCTGGATCACATCCTGTATGAATTATCATTATCAGCTTATTTTTCTCTGCAAACTCCATAATTATCTCGAAACCATCATTATCCTCCGGATCAAAAAGTTGTAACGTTGGTAAAAGCTTGATCCCTTTGATGCCCAACTTATATAATTCTTTCAATCTTTTCATCAATAGATCTTCAGGAAGATCTGGATCAATAGATCCTATTGGGACAATTCTATCAGGAAATATTCTCCAGATCTCTAAGACATCCTCAGATAATATTCTCGCCTCAGAATATGATTTCAAAAGATCCTCGTAAAACATCTCCAAAGCCTTCACAATGTCTGAGACACCTAATCTTCTATATATCTCAAGATCTAAGAGAAAAAATGTTTCTTCAGAGATCCTTCTCAGTCTCTCTCTAACTTTTTTATCATTAATTTTCTTCAACAAGATCTCTGTAGCTAAGAGAAATAGTTTATCAACACATGCATTATCAGCTTCTTTGATGATTTTCATAGGATCAATCAATGGATGAACATGAGCATCTATATACTTTTCTTCACACATCTACATTTCTCTCAATATTTGAATATTCTGAATTATAATAAATCTATTTCGATAATATTTTTAGATTAAAACTGATAAAAATAAACCTATCATAAACATATTATAAGTATAAATTAAAAGAGCATTCTATAGAAGTTTTAGAAAATTTTCTAAAATCTGTAAAAACTGTGGAGAATACAACGATTAAGATAAAGATCTTTTATCAGAGTGAGCTACGATCGATCATTAGTCACTGGCTGCCCACTTCATCATCATGATAAATATTTGTACTAAAATTTAATTAAGTTTTTCATAGCCCTACTACTTTAAAGAGTTGTACTTGCCTCTTAATTTATTATGATCCATCCCGCCCTCTAGGGCGGGGTTTCAAATTTCTGGGTCTCAGGTGTTAGCTCTCTGGCGGAGAGATTAATGATATGACGCCAATATGTGTTGCCAAATAGCTTTCTATCTTTTTTGTTCTGTCATCTTGTATCCTATTCTTCTCGTCATGTCTAATGCTGTATTTATGTCAACACTATTAACAGAATTGTTAAGACGAGGTTTAACAAGACAAATATGAAGTCTTTAGTTCTCAGCTTATTATCTGAAAAATTTATGTAATAATTTCTCAGACATATAAAGTTAGTAGACAAAGAGGTAACGATCATGAAGATCTTTATTAAGTTCTCTTTTAGATAGACAGCTATATATAAATATATAGGAAGATATATAGCCAAAGAATACGTTATGTTTAATGCTTTTTCATTTACTTTGCCTCCATAGATCTTTTTGATCAATGGGTATGATAATGATAATATTACAGGATATATCAATGTAATCTCGTGATCCATTATTATCCTTCGGGACATATATTTAGGTTCAAGATATATATTTTTGGTGTAATCTTATGAGAGCATCTGATGATCTGTTTCGTATAAAAGATGTTGATGCTTTACAAGTATTAGATTCAAGAGGGGATCCTACTATTGAAGTAGCTGTGATCACTGAAGGAGGTTTTGGAAGAGCAATTGCGCCATCAGGCGCCTCTAGAGGGATTCATGAGGCTTATGAGCTTAGAGATAACAATCCAGAGGTTTATAGAGGAAGATCTGTTTATAAAGCTGTTGAAAACGTGAAAAATTTTGTTAAACCAATTTTAATAGGCTTAGACTCTAGAGATCAGAGATATATTGATGAGCTTCTTATAAAAACTGATGGCACAGAAAATAAATCAAGACTAGGAGGAAACGTTACGACAGCCGTGAGTCTTGCCGTTCTTAAGGCTGCTGCTGACACTTATAAGATGCCTGTCTTCAGATATATAGGTGGCCTAAGAAGTTTTAAGATCCCTATTCCTATGATGAATATCATTAATGGCGGTGTACATGCAGGAAACAAATTATCATTTCAAGAATTCATGATTGTGCCAATAAAATTCCTTAGATTCTCTGACGCCTTAAGAGCTGGCGTAGAGATCTATAAGATACTTAAAGACGTGATCAAAAGTAAGTATGGAGCTTCAGCAGTTAATGTAGGAGATGAAGGAGGATATTCTCCTCCTTTATCAAAAACTGAAGATGCATTAAAACTTTTGAGAGAAGCTGTCGAAAGATCTAGATATAGTTTAGGAGAAGAGGTGTTTATATCACTTGATTGCGCGGCCTCACAATTTTATGTGAGAGATAAAGACGTCTATGAGGTAGATGATAAAAAGTTATCAGCAGAAGAACTTTTAGAATTCTATTTATATCTAATAGATCAATACAAGATCTTTTCTATAGAAGATCCTTTTCATGAAGATGATTATGAGAATTTTAGCAGGCTAGTCTCAAAAGTTAAAAACACAAAAATTGTTGGAGACGATCTTTTGACAACAAACATTAAGAGACTTGAGAAAAGTATTGAGAGAAAATCTGTGACAGCTGCTTTAGTAAAAATAAATCAGATAGGAACTTTCACTGAGACTATAAATTTTATTGAGTTGGCTAAGAGAAATAATCTTATAACAATAATGAGTCATAGAAGCGGAGATTCAGAAGATAATATCTTGTCACATCTTGCAGTAGGTCTAGACGCAGAATTTATAAAAACAGGAGCTCCTGCAAGATCTGAGAGAACAGCAAAGTATAATGAGCTTTTAAGAATAGAACATTATTTAAATGATGAGGCTGTTTATCACGGCAGTATCATAAAAATATGAAACAATTTTTTATGGTAATAAAATTGCTATCACTATAAGAGCAAAGCCTATCGCTAATATCGCTAGAGCAAACTCATGAGGTTTAAGTCTTAAAGTGAATCTTAGAAATTTTATGAAGCCATATACAGCATATACAATTAACACTATCATAATTATTGCTAGACCTGCTAAAGCAAGAGAGCCTTTCACACCTCCTAAAGTAGATAATGTATTATTAATAAAATCTTTGATCACATTGACAGCATCATTAGAGCTCATGAGTGTATTACCCGTATAATCTGCTTAAGATGAATAATGCTTAAAAACTTGTTGTACCATGATCTTTAATAGGATGATGAAGGTTAAAAGCTATGAAAGATGATTTAAGAGAGCCCTCTGATGATCATTTCCTCTGGTTTTAAAATGATAATTTAAATACAAGGTTTCAGATGAAGATTCATAATACTATTAGAAATAGGCCGTTTGATCAGGAGTTGGAAAATATTTTCAATGATATAAGCTAATATATTATTGGGAGACTGGACATGTTATTTGAGGTTTTAGCAGAGACTTTCGAGAGATTAGAAGGTACAAGCAGTAGAATCACTTTGACAAGTATATTAGCTAGTTTATTTAAAAAAGCTGACCCTGACGATATTGATAAAGTCATATATTTTATCCAAGGAAGTCTATGGCCCAGCTGGTATGGAGAGCCTGAGATAGGTATTAGTGAGAAGCTTCTTATAAAATCTATCAGTCTCGCAACTGGTTTCTCTGAGAACGAGGTTGAAAATCTATATAAAAAGCTTGGAGATCTTGGGAGAGTTGCTGAGAATCTTAAAATTAGAAAGACTCAATCAACAGCTCTCACAAGATTCATTTCTTCTTCAGAGAAAAAGCTAACAGTGTCTGATGTTCATTCTACACTTGTTAAGATTGCTAGAATGACTGGAGAAGGATCTAGGGATCTTAAGATAAGAACCTTCGTAGGTCTTTTACAACAGGCTTCTCCTAAAGAAGCTAAATATATAGTGAGATTTGTTGAAGGCAGACTGAGATTAGGTGTGGGAGACGCGACTATTATCGAGGCTTTAGCTGTGGCTTTAGGAGGAGGAGAAAGCTCTAAACCTGTTATTGAGAAAGCTTATAACATAAGAGCCGATCTTGGAGAGATAGGCAGGATACTTATTCGCGAAGGTATAGAGAAAATCAAGATTATAACTCCTTCAATTGGCATTCCAGTGAGACCTATGTTAGCTGAGAGATTAAGTGATCCTAGAGAGATATTAGATAAGGTCGGTGGAAAAGGAATTGCAGAATTTAAATATGATGGTGAGAGAGCTCAGATTCATAAGAAAGATGATAATGTAATAATATTCTCAAGAAGATTAGAGAACATATCTCATCAATATCCAGATGTTATTGAGATGAGCAGGAAATATATTAAAGCAAGAGAGGCCATAGTAGAGGGAGAGATCGTGGCATTAGATCCTGACACAGGAGAGTATAGACCTTTTCAAGAGCTTATGCATAGAAAAAGAAAACATGATATTTCAAAAATTATTGAAGAATATCCTGTTGCTGTAAGACTCTTTGATATATTGTATGTAGACGGAGTAAGTCTTGTGGACAGGCCTTTAATAGAGAGAAGAGAGTATTTAATTAAATATATAGAACAGAGACCTGAGTTCTCTATAGCTGAATATAAAGAGATCTCTGATCCAGACGAGTTAGAGAAGTTTTTCTTAAAGTCTCTGGAGGAAGGTAATGAAGGTCTTGTTATAAAATCTCTATCAGGTATTTATCAGGCTGGAGCTCGTGGATGGCTATGGATCAAGTATAAAAGAGATTATAAAAGCGAGATGATCGATACAGTAGATCTTGTTTTAGTAGGAGGATTCTATGGAAGAGGTAAAAGAGGAGGTAAAATAGGAACAGCATTATTAGCAGCATATGATCCTGAGAAAGATGTGTTTAGAACCATATGTAAAGTAGGCTCAGGATTCTCAGACTCAGATCTTATAGAGCTTAATAAGAGAATTGAACAGACAAAAATATCTCATAGACATCCTAGAGTAGTGTCTGAGATAGAGCCTGATGTATGGACTGTGCCTAAATATGTTATGGAGGTTATAGGTGCAGAACTCACTCTCTCACCATTACACACATGTTGTCTTGATAGTGTGAGAAAAGGTGTTGGAATATCCATTAGATTCCCAAGATTCATCAGATGGAGAGATGATAAAAATCCTGAAGATGCCACTACAGAGAAAGAGCTTTTAGAAATGTATTTCAAACAGCTTAAGAAGATAGAGACAGAACAGACCGAGAAAACTATTTAAAAAGAATAGTATTTAAAAATTGATTCTATAATAAATCCGATTTTTCAGCCAGCTTCTGATTTCGCAGCTTCCTGCGAAGCAGATGGTATTGTTGGTAATGCTGGGAAGCTCTCTTTAATCCTCTGCTCTGCCACTATCTTGGCTTCTTCTAATATCTTTCTCGCCTCTGGAGATGCGTAAGTGGCTTCAGAGACAGGTGCAGCAATCCCTTCTCCAGTCTCTAAAACGACTTCTCTAAGACTCTCTTCTAACTCTAACATCTCATAAGAGAACTCTGGCATTAAACCTCTGACAAGTCCTCTAAGTTCTCTGACCACGCCTAACACAGGTGCTAAGCTTGCAAATGTGTCTCCTAAGAGAACTACTGTCTCGATTCTCATAGAGATCTGCTCTAAAGCAACTTGAACCATAGCTAGCTGTCTAGCAGCTTTTCTTATCTCTGCTATCTCATTAGCAAGCATAGTTGCTCTAGTATTATCTTTAGCAATGATTGCATCCACAACTCTCTCAAACAACGCTCTATCTCTCTCTTTCAATCTCTCCAGCTGAACCTCTATTCTTGCAGCCATAGATCTGATCTTATAGTTGGACATTAATAATTTGTATTTAATAGGCTCTTTCTTAGCGAATGTCTTTTTAATTTTCTCACCTATAGACTCTCCTCCTTCCCATCTTTTGCCAATATCTTTAGCCAGCCCCATACGCCGGGCCTCGATAAGAATGCTTTTAGTTTAAAACTCCTTAAAAATATTGCCCATCTTCATCACACAAAGATCTTGATAAGATCGTGTCTCGATATTTTTTGAATAAAAATATACGAAGATCACTATTCTTTTTTCTTAAAAACGTTCATTTGATAATAATCAATCTATTATATTAGGAACTCATTGTCTAAAGAAGATCACGAGTATAGTATCAAAAGCTTATATTTATTATTTAAGTCTACTTATGATATATATATAAGGTGATTTAAAGCTTGTCAAAGCCTAAGATTGAAGTGAAGATCGAGAATATAGTCGCCACAGTAATACTTAATCAGACATTAGATCTTGCTCTTATCGAACAAGCTATTCAAGATATAGAGTATAATCCTGAACAATTTCCAGGACTAATACTGAGGCTAGAGAATCCTAAGGTGACAGCATTAATATTTAAATCTGGTAAAATGGTTGTCACAGGCGCGAAAAAGACACAAGATCTTATAAGAGCGGTTAAAAAGATTCTTAAAAGTTTCATAAAAGGTGGGATAACAATAATGGAGAAACCTAAGATTCAGATACAGAATATTGTGGCATCAGCTAATTTAGGAGTTGAAGTCATTCTTGAGAAAGCAGCCTTTATGTTAAAAAGCTCTATGTACGAGCCTGAACAGTTTCCAGGACTAATATTTAGAATGACAGAGCCTAGAGTCGTTCTTCTAATATTTTCATCAGGTAAGATGGTTATAACAGGTGCCAAAAGTGAGGAAGAGGTTAATGAAGTAGTTTATAAGGTTTATAATATTCTAGACCAGTATGGATGTCTTAAGCCTCCTGCGAAAATAGAAGATCTATATAAACAGCTATAATCTATTGTCCGCTAGATCTTAGGAGCTCTAATATTTTTCTTTTTACTATCTCAGCAACTATTTTACCATCTATTTTACCTCTAACACTCTCCATCACTCTACCCATTATAATGTTGAACGCTTTTTCTCTTCTTTTAATGATTTCTTCAGAACTTTTACTAATGATCTCATCAATTATTTTCTCAAGATCTTCTAATGAGATCCTTTTTATACTAAGGATTCTAAGGATCTCATCAACATTTTTATCTCTCTCTTTAATCTTGACCCTTAACACATCAGGTATCAGTTCTTTAGAGAACTTATCCTCAGAAAGAGCTCTGAAGATCTCCTCAAGATCTTTCTCATCTAATTGAGAGACATCTAAACCTTCAGAAGACAAAGCTTTTAAAGTATTAATTAATGTTGAAGCAATAAGCTGTGGAGAGATTTTAGGACTATACTTTCTCACAAGCTCCTCATACAATGCTATATAACGGGATCTTATTAAAGAATAGGCCAGATCCTTACTAAGACCATGTTCTTCAACAAATCTTCTCAATTTTATTTCGAAAGGTTCTGGAACATATTTCTCAGCCTCTTTAAGTAGCTCTTCATCAACTTTTACTGGGATAAGATCTGTCTCAGGATACATTCTCGCACTACCAGGTTGAGGTCTCATATATCTTGTGGTGCCATCCTCTTGAGCAGCCCTAGTCTCTTGAGGAACTCCTTCAAAGGCCTGATGAATCCTTTTGATTACAGCTTCAAAAGCTTTTAACACTTTCTCTCTTTCATCAATAATTATTATGAAACCATCTTCCTCATGTGATAAAGATAATCTTCTAAAGATCTCTTTTAAAAACTCTTCATCTATTCCATATTTAGGCAGTTCATCGCTATGTATCAACCCGCCCACACCTCCCCATGCTCTAGCATGATCAGCTAGCTCAGAGCCGAATCTTCTGTTAGGACCCAGCTCAAATCCTAATAATCCTTTGAATCTCTTCAGAGGAAGCGCAAGGGCTACTCCATTTTTCTCAAGAATTTCTCTGATAAATCTTGCGATCTTATTTTTATTATTAACAAAAAGATCTGTTATATCAACTAATTTATCTAATGAGATATCTTCTCTCGGAACTTCTCTCTCTAATAATATGTTCTTCAGCTGAAGCAGCCTATATTGTCTATAGGCTTCTAGCTCGACTATTTTTGATATAAGCTCAAGTTTTTGAACTCCTTTTATCTCTATCTTTGCTCCATTTTTAATTGAAATATTAAGATCCTGTCTTATGGTTCCTAATCCTCTCTTCACTTTACCTGTCAATCTCATAAGAACTCCGATTCTAAATGCCGTCTCCTCAGCTTGTTCCGGAGATCTTATGTCTGGCGCTGTTGAGATCTCTATAAGAGGTATGCCTAATCTATCTAACGAATATGTCACTATATTATCTTTCTCCTCAATCTTTCTGGCAGAATCTTCTTCTAATGCTATACTCTGTATTCTCACAATTCCTTGACTAGTCTCTACATAACCTCCTAACCCAATGATTGCTGTCCTCTGAAAACCAGATGTGTTAGATCCGTCCACAACAATTTTTCTCATAAAATATATCTCATCAACTATGTTAGATCTTAATGCCTTGGCTATTGCCAATGCTATGACTAGAGCTTCTCTATTGACTGGATGTGGAGGTTCTTCATCGAGTTCTACTAGACATGAATATGATGGAGAGGCAAGATATCTATATAATCTTCCTCTACGAAACTCAAATAATGCGGCTGGATCTATTTCTCCAAGCTCGCTTTTTCCTACTCTAAGTCTTCTCTCAATAATTACAGCATTTTTATAAGGATCTTCCGCTAGCGACGTTGGACATGAACAGAATAATTTAGTTTTTGTATCAAGTTGCTGATGAATCTCTAGACCTACTCTTAGACCTATCTCATCATAATTTAATCTGTAGCTCATAACATCACCTTAAAAAAAGATCTTCTGTTAATCTCGGGTTCATTTCATAAACATAGTTTGTCGACATGATCTTTCTCACAGACTCAATGTTATCCGTCCTATATAAAGTCCATGAAAGCTTTACATATGCTGTCTCTGGAAGCATGTCTTCACAAGGTATTACGCCGGCTCTTAACATCTCTCTGCCAGTCTGATAAACGCTTAGATTAACTCTTCCATAAAGTGTCTGTGAAGTGACTGCCACAGCTATATTATTGTTTATAGCCTTTCTGATCACAGGTATCATATATTCTGGAACATGACCAAATCCTGTTCCGGCAATAACTATTCCTCTATATTTCTTCTCGATAAGAAACTCTAAGATCTCGGGATCTATTCCTGGATAGCTGTATATCAAAGCCACTTTTTTATCAAAACCATTCATAAGAATAGGCTCCTCCTTGCTTCTGGGAATATATTCTTTTTCGATCAGCTCCATGTCTTTCTTAAAAGGATCTACCAATGCAAGAGGTCTGGAATTTATGCTTCTAAACGTGTCTCTACGAGAAGTATGCATTTTTCTAGTTTTCACACCGCGACTTACAGCGATCTTTGTGTCAGAAGTCTCGTGATGCATAGCTATCACAGACTCTGCGAAAGGAGCTTTCACGGCGGTTATCACCGCACCTATAAAATTAAGTGCTGCATCACTACTAGGTCTATCACTGCTTCTCTGCGAACCCACAAATACAATGGGAATATTTTTTCTCTGAATAGCAAACGCTATTGCTGAGGCAGTAAAACTCATAGTATCTGTACCATGTGTCACTATAACACCTTTATAAGCCTCGTCTCGCATATAGTTATATATTCTCTCAGCAATGATCTCCCAATATTCTGGTCTCATATTCTCTGAAAGTATGCTAAATAATGTCTCACTCTCTATATATGCTATGTCGAGAACCTCTGGTATTGCCTCTATAAGTTCATCAACTGATGTAGAAGGTTTGACAGCACCTGTCTCATACTCTATTTTAGAGGCTATGGTGCCTCCTGTCCCAACAACTATTATCTTAGGAAGATCTTTTCTTTGAACAATTTTCTCAGAAGAGATCGAGCCGACCTCGGGCCTTTTCATCTCTATTATCTCAAGATCTTTTATCTCACTATATAACACACCTATATTATAACCATTCTTAAGTTTGACGACAATGATATCAGGATCTGTAAAGACGTAAGGAGGCATGACAACTCCTTCTAAAATCTCATTTTTATAACGAAATCTTATGTAGAGACCGGGCTCTACACCAAGTATTTTATATGCTTTATTCAACTCATTCAACAGACTACCCATTTATATTGAGAATTAGATTGAATATTTAATCTATTCCAAATTATATAGGTAGCATCAAGATGAAAATAGGGATCATAGGTGCGGGTCCTGCAGGACTTTCTCTAGCAAGACTTCTGAATGAATCAGGTTTTCAAGTGACTGTTTATGAAGTTCAGTCAGAACTTGCTGTCAAACCATGTGGATGGGGATTCCCGCATATATCAGGCGAGGACTCTAGTCTCTTAAAACCTTTTATAAAAGATCTTGAGGACAGCATCGTGTGGGAGTACTCAGGCTACAGAGTTTATCTGGATGGATCTCTACTTTTTGAGAATAAAAAGAGAAAAGTTTTAGGATATATTATTGATAAAAAACTTTTTCTGAAGAAGCTCTCTGAAGGAATAGATCTAAGGCTTAGATCAAGAGCGAGACATGTTTCTGAGAACATGATCGAAGCCAATGGACTCAGAACAAAATACGATGTTGTTGTAAACGCCGGAGGCTTCTATAATCAGAAGAAAGATCTTGAGAAAATTCCTGCCATACAATATCATTTAGAAGGTTCTTTCGAAGAGCCTGAGATACCTGAGTTATACTTTGACTCAAATCTTGTAGGCTATACATGGTTTTTCCCAGAGAATAAGAGAAGAGCTAGAATAGGAATAGGAGGCTACGCCTCTGTAGGAATATTAGAAGAGATGCTCAGAAAACTTATTATATCAAAAAACCAGTTTAGAAATTCATTGATCATTAGAAGAGAGGGAGCTTATGTCACGGTAAATGGAATAGATCATGATCTTGTTAAAGATAAAGATCCTTATCACATAGGTGAGGCTCTCGGAGCTGTAATGCCTGCCACAGGAGAAGGTATAAGACCTTCTATATATACATCAATAGCATTATACAAATCTTTAAAGTCTGGCACCGACTATTTATCAGAACTTAAAAAACTTGACATCTTTAACGCCATAGATCTTCAGAAGAAAATACTTGATATAGAGATAAAAATAGATCCCAATCTCAGAAAACAGTTCCTCATGAAGACTCCAGAAGATCTTTTGATAAAAATTTCCTTAGGCATGATAACTAAAAAAGATCTTTTGAGTCTTGCTATAAGAAGAGAGAGTTTAAAAATATTGTTAGAAAGTTTCGCAGATAAATTTACCAAGTGACATAACTGATCCTTATGCTTCTACTGATCCTATCCAGCTCTAGAAAATCTTCTAACGACAAGATGAAATCTGCAGCCCCAGCATTCTCCTCAACCTGTTGAGGAGATTTAGCTCCTGGAATAGGTATGACATTTGGAGTATATTGTAAAAGCCATCTCAAAGCTATTTGTGTGGGAGTTTTATTATATTTCTGAGAGAGCTCTCTTAATTTGTTTATTAATACATCTAATTTAGCCATATTCTCAGGATGAAAAACTGCATCATTAGCTCTTACATCAGTGAACTGAGGAAGATTCTTAGAATCATATTTTCCACTTAAAGCACCTTTTGCAATAGGGCTCCACGCAAGTATTGCAAGACCTTCTCTCTCGGCATATGGTATGAGCTCTTTCTCAGCATATCTCTCAACGAGATTATATCTGATCTGTATGCTTACTATATCTGTGACTGAGAGACATTGTCTAGCTGACTCTATCAGCTCCACAGGAAAATCGCTGAGCCCTATATATCTTATCTTGCCCATGATCACCAGTCTTTCTAAAGCTCTCATATATTCACAAGTTGGGAAGTTATGCCATATAGGAGGCCAGTGAACCTGCATCAGATCTATAATATCGACTCCTAATCTTTTTAAAGATCTTTCAGTTCCTTTAAAAACGTCATATTCATTCATAAAGTCTCCGGGAAGTTTTGTCGCTATAAGAACCTTATCTTTGACACCTAACTCTTTTAACGCTCTTCCAACAAACTCTTCACTTTTTCCTCTGCCATAGACGGCTGCAGTATCTATGAAATTAATACCTACATTGACAGCCTTCTCAATAATGCTTTTCGCAAGATTATAATCTAATACGCCCCATGACTCGCTGAACTGCCAAGCTCCTAAGCTTACAGCAGACACCTTCAACCCGGTCCAGCCAAGCTCTCTGTACTCCATAGTCTCAGCCTGAGTTTATTGGATTACAAAAATATAAGCATTTAAAAGATCTTTTTCAAAATATGTAGGTTATATAAAGCTAATACAGTAGCAAGATTTATTTTACATATTACTTATTTTTTGAATTAATTGAATTTTTTTCAAACAAATATATATATATGCGTGTTTTAAATTATTTGGTGAAAAAATGAATATTCTCATATTAGGTGGAGGAGCTGGAGGAGCTGTTTTAGCGTCTAGACTCGCTAAAAAACTAGGTGAGAAAGTAAATATAACTGTTGTAGACAGAAATCCTTACCACGAGTTTAGACCGACATATCTATGGATTTCTATGGGTATTAGAGAGCCTGATCATGCTAGAAGACCTCTGAAGCTATTAGAGAAAAAAAAGATCAGATTTTTAAATGAGGAGGTCTTAAGTATTGATCTTGCTAATAGACAGGTTAAGACTACAAATAATGTTTTAAACTATGATTATCTAGCTATAAGCTTAGGAGCTGAGCTTGTTCCTGAAAAGATCAAGGGGCTGGACAAGATATATCATCCATGGGAGATGGATACTTCTCTGAAACTTAGAGAAGAGATCGCAAGATTCAAAGGTGGAAAAGTTGTTATAGGATCCACGAGACTTCCTCATAGATGTCCTCCGGCACCTTTTGAAATAGCTTTTATGATAAGATATCTGGCAGAGCAGAGAAAAATAAGTGATAAGACAGAGATCAAAGTTATACATCCAGAGTGGACCAAGCCTATGGAGGGCTTCGGACCGTTTTTCGCGGAAATGTTCAGCAGACTTATGGAGCAGTATAAGATAGAGTTTATTGGGAGATGGATAATTGATCATGTCGATACAGAGAATAAAGTTATAATAAGTGATAAAGGAGAGAAGCTGAATTATGATCTAGCGATCTTAGTTCCTCCACATGAGCCTTCTAAGCCTATTAAAAATAATCCAGATCTGTTGGACTCTGGAAGCGGCTATATGAAGGTTGACAAGAAAACTCTTAATCATCCGACTTATAAAGAGGTTTATGGACTTGGAGATATAATAGCTCCTACAATAGGACTTGGAATGGCAGGAGTATTCGCACATTTCCAAGCAGATTATATATCTACGAGAATAGCAGATGAGATCAATGGAGTATATATGCAATTAGATTGGAATAAAACAGGAGTGTGTGTAATGGATCTAGGCTTTATAGGGGCAGGCGCATTCTGTGAGTTTGCCGAGATGCTGGAAGGTAGAGCTAAATATCCTGACTGCTATATGTTAGGCGGAATGAGCATTTTAAGAGTCGCTAAAATGGCTTTTGAGAAATACTGGTTTAAAGATATATTTGGTTGAGGTGATTATGATGAGCACTTTAACAATTAAAATAGAAGGTCTCTCTCCAGAGAAAAGTGAGAAACTAATGAGATTATTAGAGCTTTTAGCAGAGAAAAACGAGGTTGTTGAGAACATGATTAAGATTTTAGAAGGTGTTAGCAACATAGGAGCTACCGAGCTGATTGAGACATTAAATGAAAATACTGATCTAGTGTTTAATCTTATCTCTAAGAAAGAGGTCATGGCAATGTTAGGTAATCTCATGATGTTTCTATATCTAGTTAGCAATTTAAATCATGCTCAAATCGCTGAGCTTGCCGAGAAGACTCCTAAGTGTGTGGAGAAAAGTTACGAAGAGTTTAAGAAGTATCCTGAGAAAAAGATGAGCTTATTCGAGATGTTAAACATGATCAGAAGTCCTGAATTTGCAGCATTGCTGAAGGCTCTAATGAATCTTCTGAAATGTATGAGAGTCTAAGAATCTGATGAAAAAACTTTTATCTTTTTAAACCTCTCAATACCTCGTCTCTAAGTCCCATTCTGGTCTTAGTAAAGATCCTTTTGTCCATCTCAATCAGAGAACCTGAGATAACAGGTTTAAATCTCATTTTAGATAATATATCTCTTTCTACATCAATGCCCGGGGCGATCTCTATTAATGCGACTCCCTCAGGCGACAGTCTGAAGACTGCTCTCTCAGTGATATAAATTATCTCATGTCCATATTTCAAGGCATATCTGCCGCTGAAGAATTTCTTATATACTTTCTCAACAAATTTTATTATACTCCCATCTCTCTCAATGACAAGTCTATGATTAACATGGTCATAATATATCTTTCTCTCGCCAGCGGTAAAGCTTCCTGTGAATATGGTCTTAGGAGATCCTCCTGCGATAACTGGGAATCCTCCTGGCCCATATATTCTTCCTGGAAGCATTGACGGATTTACATTACCTTCTTTATCAACTTCTAAAAATCCTAACGCAGCAGTATCTATGATGCCTCCCTCAAAATTTGTAAACATGTCAGGCATAGTTGTTAATGCAAATGGTGAGATGCCTGCACCAAAGTCCTGTCCTGATAATGCTACTCCTCCCCATACGCCTGATTCTATTACTGAAATTATGTAGTCAGAGATCTCTTCATAAGCAGCAAGCCATGATATTAATGCAGGTATTCCAATTCCTAGATTCACTAGAATAGGCTTTCCTTTCTCAATAACCATTGAAGCAAGCTCTATTAAAGCTCTTCTAGCAATTATATGCTCATGTTCAGAATATCTCTCAATCTCTCCAGCACCTATCTCTCGAATATTTATAGGAGGAATCACTCTATACGAGAGCCTTGGATCATATTCAAAACTTCCAGACTGCCAATGATATTCTTTAGGAGATATCACCACATGATCTATTAGTGGAGCCGGCACATCAACATCTCTAGGATTTATAGATCCTGTCTTGGTCACCCATTTGACTTGAGCAATGACAACACCTCTCTTAGGCATAGCCTTTGCTGCTTGAGCAATATTTAATACAGTACCTCTTATGGCCTCATCAGCTAGAGATATATTCCCCATCTCATCAGCTATAGAACCTCTTATCAGAGCAACATCAGGTTTAGGAGCTTGATAAAATAGATACTCCTCATCATTGATATACACTATAGATGTTCTACAAGTCTTTCTCTCTTTGGCAAGCTCATTCATTGCCCCCATATCCTCACGAGGATCAAGAAAAGTGCCCAGCCCGATTCTTGTCAGAAGACCAGGTCTTCCAGAAGCAATCTCTCTAAACCAATAAACTGTTATTCCTATAGGCCACGCATATACTTCTATAATATTCTCTGAAGTAAGCTTCTGAAGCCACGGTGAGAAGCCTAGATAAGGTGCTAAGACGCCTCTCATAAAATCATAGTCTTTATCTCTATATATGATCTCAGCAATTTTATCGAAAGCCCTGCCCGGAACCGCCGGCAATGTCTCAAATATGAAGAATAGCTCTTTAGGATGACCTGTTCTTCTATATTGATTAAACAACTCAAGGATCAAATATTCCGGCGTAGTAAGAAGATTAAAACCTGATACAGCAATGACAGATCTATCTGGAACACAACATAACGCCTCTTCAACACTTGTCAACTTAGGCGTCATAAGAGACCTCTCCATCTATTAGTTACTTAAAGAAAACAATATAAATTATATTAAGATCTTTTTTAAAAGATCTTACAGAAATTTACAATGTTTAAAACCTATCCCACAGTATTTAAATCTTCTTTAAGATATCTATAATATTTCTCCAGATGATATCGCCGGCGTAATGAATAGTTTTAACAGCCTTACCTCTTCTCAAAAGTCTTATTTCTTCTGAGCTCATGAGAGCTTTTCCAACCGCTATATAAAGAGATCTTTCGAACTCTCTTACACCGACAAGATCATTGATTTTAAAATCAGATGTCTCAACTATTCCAGGAGCCATCACATCTGCGCCATTTAATATCCTGGGCATAGCTCCTTGATCTATTTTCACATAATTTATTTTCATAAGATCTTTGTTTAATGCATGTATAGCGGGAATAAACTCTTCCACAAGATCTATGGCTAGAGGAATTTTTTCTGTACTTGATACTCCTATGTAAATCTTTATTTTCTTATCCTTTAAAACAGTCTCTGAGACGATAATATGATCAAACTCTTGAACAAGTTTAAAATCTTTTTTAAGTTTTTCGAGAAGTTCTCTACTTTCTCTCTTAGATAGATATCTTAGATACACATGCTCACCTAATTAATATTTTTTAATCAATTCTATATCTCAAGATCGCTACTGCCCCATTAAAAACTTTTCTAATCCACATCCCCTCTGGAATACTCTCAGACAAATAGATCACTTCAGCACCTTTCTCAGAAGCTTTAGAAGCAAGCTTGTCAGCATCCTCAACCTCTTCTAACAAAATGAGTTTCTCTACAGCTCCCATCTCTAAGGCTTCTTCAATCTCTTTTCTTCCATATAATGCCAGGCCATCATCTTTAGCCAGATGATATTTGAATTCTTCTAGAGCCTTTAATCCTTCAACATATTTGTGTCCTTTCAAAAACTCTTTAGCCTTCTCCAGAAGCTCTCTGACGCCAGCCTCTCCCTGGTAAGAGACGTCTATAGGCTCTCCTATAACCAAAGATCTTAATCTATAATCCATATATTCTCCCTTTAGAAAATCAATCTTTGAATAGCCAGGACCTCCAACTAATATGCCTTTCAACTTCTTCTCCTCTAGATATGGCAGAAACTCTCTGTTAGCTCTTTCACCAACTTTTTTATAAAAATCCTCCACCATCTGTTCAATTATTCGATCAAATCTTCTCTGACTTTGACCGCCTTTACTATGTTTACCGGGTATATAATCCTCGATCTCATCTAAGATCACAAAGCCGCTTGGTTTTAACAATGCTAATGTGGCTTGATCTCTTTCGATAATTATTATTCCATATACCTCTGACTCTTCGATCATTGGCTCTAGAAACTCTATATGAAACCATTTATCAGTTCTGTAAAAGAATATAGGGACAGGATCTGGAGGCTCAAACAACATATGGATCTGTTCTCCACTATCAGGATCTATTCCTGCAAATATTACTAAACCATTATCAGGTATCTTAGGGATTCTCACAAGATCATCTATAGCCATTTGAAGAGCTGTCTGAACAGAGTCTCTAGTTCTCTTAAGCTTTATATTTCCTGCTATAGAATACTCTCTTCGCAAAAGATCCAGCACGTCAGCGACAGGTCTTCCAGGAGGTATATATAGACTTAATAATATTGTTGCCGGAGCCTGCCATTTTCTTAAGATCTCTAGTATCTTTTTAAGAGTTTTTCTATCAACTCTATACTCACTAAATAGAGCTCACCTATCTAATTTATAATAGAAGACTAAAATAAGTTTATTCATCTATTAAGATTTTCAACAGATTGTTATTCTGACACAATTTTTATCATATGTGTATTATCTATATACGCAAGACCTTCACTGATCAATGTCTCTATAAGAATCTTTTCTTTAGGACCTAGCTGATTAACCTCCTCAACATTAATAGGCATTCTCATTATAATGCTCTCATAAAATTCTCTGCTAACAACGATCTTGCCTATTACGACAGCTACTCCATCTTCCACATATTTATCTAAGCTTCCAAGCCCCTCGGAGGCTAATCTTCTGGCCTCGTTAAGTCCCAAGATCTTTTCTGTCGAAAGTTTTGATATAAAAGGATCTAAGCTCTTTTTTCTTTCTCCAAAATTAACAACATCTCTCAAAGATCTTATGGTTAATCTTATCTCAGCAAGGTTCTTCTCTATCTTCTGAATAACCTCACCAAAATCCTGTAGGCTTCTCTCGATCTCAGAAACACGATCTTTTAAAGAATTGATCTCTTTTTCAAGAGTCTCTAACCTAGATCTTGAGACATCATTTTGTATAACGTTCTCTTCGTCATATAAAACATCGCTTTTTCTATCCCCCTTAGCTATGTATCCTCTGCTTGTTCTAGCAACAAGGCCTCTCTCTCTTAATCTATATAAAGATGATCTTACGACCACTAGACTGAATCCTAATGCATCTGCTATTTCTCTAGGCTTTGAATTAGGATGTCTCTTTAAATAATTAAGTATAGCTTTGTCTACAGGATTTGTTATGCTCATATCTCTACTCTCGATAATATAATATGTTAAATAAAAAGATATATTATAGCTCTAAAGAATCAAATCTTTTTCGCGGGGTGAATATAATCTTTAGGAGCTTTCTGAAAAGGCTCAAGATATTTTCTTAGCACTTTAGGGATCTCCACAACACCTTCTCTATCCTGATAGTTCTCTAAGATCGCAGTTATCGTTCTAGTGCTGGCTATAGCTGTCGAGTTTAATGTATGAACATATCCCTTGACTCTTCCTCTTTTTCTAACAAATCTTATCTTTAATCTATAACTCTGCCAATCAAGCACATTACTAGAGCTGACCATCTCTCTAAATTTTGCTTGAGCAGGCATCCACACCTCAATATCATATTTTTTGGCGGCAGGAGCACCTAAGTCTCCTGATGCTATATTAACAACTCTATATGGAAGGCCAAGCTCTTGGAAAAGCTCCTCGGCATTTCTCGTAATCTCTTCATGAAGCTCCCAGCTTTGTTCAGGTAGCGAGAATATAAACTGCTCTACTTTATGAAACTGATGAACTCTGAATATACCTTTTAAATCTCTGTTTCCTGCTCCTGCCTCTTTTCTGAAGCAAGGGCTTATCCCAACATATTTAAGTGGAAGTCTATCCTCATCTATCTCCTCATTAGCATGTAAAGCTGCTATAGAATGTTCAGCAGTTCCTATAAGAACAAGATCTTCTCCTTCTATTTTGTATATAGCATCTTTTATAGTTGCATAATCTGTGACTGCCTCTATAATTTTCTCACGCAACATATACGGTGGGAGAACCAATATGTATCCTTTCTGGGTCATCTTATCAATAGCAAACCATAGAAGAGCCATATCTAACCAGACAAGATCTTCGAATAAATAATAGAATCTTGAGCCTGCGACTTCAGCCGCTTTCTCGGTATTACCTAGTTTTAAAACATATTCTAACATATCGGCATGACCAATAGGCTTCCAATCAATTTCTTCATATCTCATTTCAACACCTTTCTCTCTGGTTTCAGCAAAAAATTGCTGAAGATCCTCTTTATAAACTTTTGCCACACCCCATGTTCTAATAGGCTTATTAGCAGATTCATCCCCTATAGGAACGCTCTCGTGAACTATATTTGGGAGCTGAAGAAGGATCTTCTCACGCTCATCTTCTAGATATTTAAGCTCCTTCTCTTTTTCCATGATCATATTAAGCATCTCACGGGCCTCATTAATGAGCCTATCTCTCTCCACAGGATCCTTGGTTCTGCCTACTTTTTCGCTAATCTCATTATGTTTATGTCTTAATTGTTCAACTTCTCGAAGTTTTTTTCTCCACTCAAGATCTATTTGATACGCTTTATCTACCAGAGAAGGGTCTAAAAATCTTTTTCTAATATGCTCTTTCAGCTCTTCAGGATTTTTTCTCAAAAGATCTAAAATAATCCAGCTCATCGAGATAACACCTTTTAATAAACATGTTCTGAAAAAACTATTCTCTACTCACCTGTTCTTCTTCTCCACTGTTCCACGATATCATATCCAAAGATCTCTATAAACATTTTTCTACCTTTCTCAGTCATTTTAAGAGGGGTCCACGGAGGATCAAACACTACATCTATATTAATCTCCTTGGCTTCTGGCAATGAAGCCTGTAAAGCCTCGTAAACCTGATATGGAAGCACATTTGATACAGGACATCCTATTGCTGTCAAAGTCATTGTTATATTAACTACGCCTTCATCAGTTATGTTTATATCATATATAAGACCTAGATTATAGACATCAATAGGTATTTCAGGATCATAAATCTTCTCTAACGTATCTATGATCTTTCTCTTCCACTCTTCTTTAGTCTTCTCATCTATCAACACAAACACTCTATTAAAAATCTTACGACCTCAAGATATATAGTTAACTCTTTTATTGAAAAAGAGGTATTAAAACATATTTAATTCACTGAGCCGTAATCATATTATGTTCAGTGATATATCCTTTTCTCTTTAGAAACTCTATCATCTCATTATAAAGTTTGATTAACAAAGATCTTCTGTCCTCCATAAGAACTACATCGCTAATTCCTGTGGCATATATTCCATGAGCCATTGGAGATGGTGATCTTACGAAGTCTGGGTCTATGAATATTTTCACATCAATATCTCCTCTCTCGATCATCTCTAACACTTTTTTAGCGTTCTCAATATCCATATAATCTTCTAATATCTCTCTCACAGTCTCCTCATAAATCGGAAAACCTTTTATTTCTCTCACAACTTTTAACACAGCCTCTGAATTAAGCTGTCTTCTCTCAATACTAATCTCTTTGCCTCTATAGTTCTTAAGTATCATCATACTTCTCTCAGCAACATGTCTAAATCTTTTTCTAAAGATCTCTGTGTTGCTCACAGCTTTTCTCAGTATCTCATATATATTATCTTTTCTAACATTCCTGACAAGCTCTGATATAATACTATTATAATCATTGATTCTTCTTGGCACAGAGAGTATGAAACCGTTATCTGTCACAGTTATTCTAATATCCATGCCTAGCATTCTCGAGAGAATATATCCGTATGCTCTTGATAATGCATCATTAACTCTTCTACCAAACAACGAATGAAATATCAAATGATCTATTTCTTTCTCAGGCTCTCTAAACACCTCTATTAACACCAGCCTATCAGAAGGCACAAGTCCGTTAGTATAATAGATCTGTTCCAAGACGTATTCAATAATCATCTCTGCAGCATGTTTCTCGAGTCTGTATTCTCTCATAAGTTCTTTAATAAGCTTCTCCGTTGTTTCATCAAGATCGTTTCTTTTTATAGCCTCAACAAGCTTCTCATATATTTTTCTTCTAAACTCACCTACTTGTAAAGCTGAGTCAAATGATAATGGAAGCATCTCTGAGAACCACGATGGAACTGTAGGTCTCTCGCCGTCGGCAGGGATCACAAATATTTTTGTGGGCTCTATATCAACGACTTTATATACTTTTCCTCCTAAAACAAATATATCATTTCTATCTAATATCTCAGCAAAACTCTCATCTAAATCACCGATCCATTTCTTTGGAGAAGATCCTATGTTTATCACAGGAATTTTCGCTTCATCTGGTATGGCACCGGAGTTGAGATAAAATATCATTCTAGCACCTCTCTTTCTTCCAAAGACACCTTCATTCTCATCATACCAGATCTTCGAATAGATCTTTAGATGTTCTAATTCGCTCATATTTGAAGAGAGATATCTCAATATATTTAAGAAAGTCTCTTTGTCAAGATCTTTATAAGGATAAGCTCTTCTAATAACTTTTAAAGCTTCATCTACACTCCACTTCTTCTCAATACTCATACCTATGATATGTTGTATCAATATGTCCAGAGGTTTCATAGGAATCTTTATTCTATCAAGTTTTCTATCCATGGCTCCTTTAGCTAAGACTGTACATTCTATAAGATCGTCTCTATCAACAACTATTAATCTGCCTACGCTGGTCTCTCTAATATGATGACCTGCTCTGCCAACTCTCTGTAAAAGTCTGGTGACACTCTTAGGACTTGAGAGAAGGATCACAGCATCTATATATCCTATGTCAATACCCAGCTCAAGACTTGTTGATGACACAACAACTTTTAATAATCCTCTCTTAAGTCTTTCTTCAACATCTAATCTCACATCTCTCGATAATGAGCCGTGATGAGCCTCGATCATTTCAGGCTTTATATCTCCATCGATCTTTTCAAACATCTTTCTTAATTTAAATACTACTTTCTCAGTTGAATGTCTTGTGTTAGTAAAGATCAGTGTCGTTCTATATTTCTTAATTGTTTTGACAATAGTGTCATAGATAGCCTGATTAATCTCTTCAGCAGATGCTCTTATTAGATCTATTTTTGGACACACGACTTTTATATCAATAGACTTAGAAAATCTTGCATCAACAATCACACATTCTCTAGGCCTTCCTTCGTCATCATAACCGACTAAAAATCTGGCCACCTCCTCAAGAGGGTTTATAGTTGCTGAAAGTCCGATCCTTTGAAAATCTCTTCCAACAAGCTCTCTTAGTCTCTCTAAACTAAGAACTAAATGAGTCCCTCTCTTACTAGAAGCCAGCTCATGAATCTCGTCAATTATGACCCATCTAACGTCTTTAAGTTTCTCACGAAACTTTGGTGCTATAAGTATTATGGCGAGAGTCTCTGGAGTAGTTATGAGAATATGAGGAGGTTTATTAAGCATCTTCTGTCTCTCTGTAGGTTTTGTATCACTAGTTCTTACAGCAACTCTAATCTCAGGAGGCTTCACATCTTTTTTCATCAAGATCTCATTAATCTCTGAGAGAGGCTCTAATAGATTTCTTCTCATATCATTATTAAGTGCTCTCAAAGGAGACACGTATAAAACGTATATCTTATCTTCCAGCTCATTCTTCTCCCATAATCTATAAAGCTCATCTAAAATAGCTATAAAAGCTGCAAGAGTCTTTCCCGTACCAGTAGGACTTGATATAAGAATATTATAACCTTTTTTAATCCATGGAATAGCCATTCTCTGAGGAGGAGTGAGATTTTTATATCTATTTATCATCCATTCTCTAACATAATCTCTCAAATTTTTCAAAGCCTCTTCATCGTTCTCGGGATCTTCTGCAAAAATGATCATTTTATAACCCTTTACACTCTCCTAATATCTTAGCATATTTTTTGATAGACGTTATAAATTTTATCCTGAGAATCATTTGATCTAAACCTTGTTAAATATGTATTAAAATTTTGTTCTGTTAATAAAAAGATCTGTAGCCTATGATTTTTATTAGAGACATAATATAGCTCTCTTAATGAAGTGATCTGAATGAGCGGCTCACTCACATCAATAAGATATCCTGATCTGAATAATCTGAGAAAAAAAGATCTTGCAGTGTCATATCCTCTCGCAATATTATATATCATGGATCTAGATCCTAAGAAAGATTATAGCATCAAAGATATTGCCGAAGTTGTGACTAAAACTATAGGTTTTAATGACGAGAATCTTTTCACATCTGCATTAATTTATTTAACAGAAAACGGTTTTATAGAAAAGACATCAGATGATCCTCTTAGATTAAAAATTAGTGATAAAGGAGCTATTCTCATTAACATATTCAGAAAATTAACAAAAGACGTCTCTAAAGTCTCAGTATATTGATATGGTTCAGACCTGCGCGGGCTCTTCACACATCCGACCTTTCGAGCCTCATCACACTCATTATATACATTATAAAAGAAGTTAATATCTCTATCTCTCTCTTCTCTGAGTATACAAAAATATAGATGCATTAATAATGTGAAGAATAGTTGCGATATATAGATGTCCTAATCCTTTTAACAAAAGATCTTTTAAATAAACACTGATCAATGGTGCTGAGAAGCCTGTTAAAGATGCCAATATATTAACAGATGTCATAAATATTGTTCTATCATCTTTTTTAATATTGATCTGTATGTATTTATTGTAAGACGGGATCCAAGAAGCTATTGAGAGACCTATCAAAATAAATGAGAAAACTATGTATATATCACTATACAAATAGATTCCTTCAGCCAACAAATAAGCCGATAAACCTGTTAAAAATTCAGATAAAAACAATATATAAACAGGATTGATCTTATCACTTAACAAGCCGAAGATGTATTGAGAGACAAACCACGAGAGATTCTGAATAGAATATGTAATTGACACGACCTCTGCCCTGATATTTTCAGAGGCTGTCAACGCAAATATGAGCTGAGCCCATAGATTATATGAGAACCTGTCTATAGATGCAAATATAATAAAATAAATCAGCTTCCTATTTTTCAAAATCGTGTGTAGATGTCTTATCACAGAGACATTTTTAAAAGAAGCTTCTTTCTTACGAAATTCTCTATCCAAATTTCTATTGATGTATGTATTAACAGACAATATCATTGCTCCAGAGATTAGGAAAAGAGATGAAGAAAGAAGAAAGATGATGTTATAGCCTGCTACTTCTTTTATTTTATAGCCTGCGACAGGTCCTATGATCATCATTAAAGAGTTAATTGTCATGAGAAATCCTAGTATCCTGCCTAGATAAGAACCTCCGATCTCTATGATCATGAGATTTCTTGCTATAATTCCTGTCTGAAAAGATATCTCCATTATAACGATAGATAAAGGTATCATTACAAACGGATCTTTTGATAAAGCTATTGTTGGCGATAATGCTAGAAGAAAAGTGTATAAAGATGCTATGACAAACATGTTAAATTTTTTGTTAAGCCATAAAATGCTTGTCATGCCAATTATAGACATAACATTTGCAATGATCTGGTAGAACGCCTGTTTATCATAATCTACTCCATGAGATTCTGCATAATATCTAGCCAGATAAACATAAGAGGAATAGGCGAGAGCATAAGAAGAATAGGCTACTCCTAATAGCAAGAGAACAACATATAATTCTCTTAAGCTTCTAACAGCGCCTTCTCTCATCTCTTAAAACACCTGAATATTTCTGAAACATGTTCATAAAATATTCTGTAGTAAAAGTTTATATGGAGAAGAGGTTGAGCACTAGTATATCTGAGATAAGAGCTGTTCAGATGATTAGAGACTCTTATGTAATATATCTTCCTAAAGACTGGTGTGAGAAAAATTTTATCAGAAAAGGATCAAGAGTTTATATAAGAGGACTTGGAAAAAGACTTATGATAGAGCCTATAACAACAGAGACAAAGACTGTAGAAATCTCGATAGATGATATTGATGAAGAAACATTAAGATATATATTGATCTCTTTATATATATTAGGTTATAAGTCTCTCAGAATCTACTCTAAAAAGAACATAAATATTGATGAGAGAAAAAAACTTAGAATACTTTTAAGACATTTAAAAGGTTTTGAGATCTATGAAGAAGGAAGAAATTATATAATAATAAGAGAGGTTGCTGAGAAGTCAGATCTCAGATCTATGTTAATAAAAGAGTTTAACAGCGTCTCTTTTCTCTTAAGTATGCTTAAAGATTATACAGAATTATTAGAAGAGCCAAACAAACCTGAAGAGATGCATAAAAGATTTGATATAGATATAGAAGATGTTGAAGAGCTTGACACAGAAATAGATGATGCCAGATTAGAGATCCGGAGATTATATAATAAGATTCTTACAGATCTAAGTATAGATCCAGGGGTTGATCAGAGGATATTGTCTATGTTAATCTCAATAAGTAATATTTTAGAGAGAATAGGAGATCATGCTTCAGAGTCTGTGAAATATATTCTTGAAAAAAGATTCAGTGTCGAAGATATTAAGAAATTGAGAGAGGTGATAAACGAGATCATGAGACATTTTATATATGTAAACAATTATCTCGAGATGGTTCTTAAAAACATATTTGATACAAAGATTACCGAAGATGTGCCTGACGTTAAAAAGATAATAACTGATTTGTCTAAAATTATTAATGTTAAAAAAAGTTTCAGAGAAAAACTTTTAAAAGAACTTTCATTTCCAGACGAGATCTTTAGATATCATCTTATAAGAATATATGATTATCTCACAGACATATCTGAATATCTTATAGATATACTGGTGGAGCTAAGCATATCTGGAACAAAATATTCTGAAGAGATCAGTCAAGGATAATCTAATCACAGATCATTATACCGTCGTTTCATCATCATGTTAATATATATGTTATACAAAATATATTCTCTGATGGTGTTAAGAAGATTTGGAGTATTCTCTTAACGATCTAACAGATCTTTTTAATATACTTATAAAAGAGCTCGGTCTTAATATAGCTATTATAGGAAGTGTTGCTCTCTATTATAACATTGGCGAAAAAAGATTCAATGAAGATCTAGATCTTTTTATATATAAAGGATCTATTCTAGAGCAAGAAGATAGATTAAGAGAAATATGCTACAAGAAAGGTTGGGACTTCGGTCTCACAGAGTTTGGAACGCCAAAGATTACCATGAGAAAGGATGAATACGAGATCGAGATAGAGATCTTTGAAAACATATATGATTTCTATATCCCGCAAGAGATAATAGAAAGATCTAGAGACATAAAAATCGGAGATTTAATTATTAAAATGATTCTTCCAGAGCATTATGTGGTTTTGAAAGCCAGGACAGGCAGTAGCAAAGATATCGAGAAACTTTCATTAATCAAAGATCTTGTTAATGAGAGAAAGCTAAGACTGGATCTCTCAATAATCAGAGAGACCATATCATATTTTGAAGACGAGGAGAAGATGATAATCTCAAGACTAAGATCTGTTGGTATAAACATATAATGCTTTAGGCTTGATCTGAGTTGATATTTTTAACATATCAACTATCATTAAAGACGAGCAATGTCTAAATATATGAGCGATTAAAGCATTTTTAATTGGTATCACAGCTATGGCTTGATCCATATTTATTATACTTATTGATATCTTATTGATATTGCCTAAGATCTTGATGAGTCTTTAAGCACATAAAGTATAAAGACTGCTAGTATAGGAAGAACTATAGACGCCTCTGAATATATGACCTCATGTCTGGCTTTAATATTTATCTTTCCCCAGCTAATCGCTTCTCGAGTTTTTGCTCCACTAAGAGACCCATCATACTCCTGTGCAGTTGTGATATAAACTGCATAATTAAGACCTTCTTTAAACTGGTTCCACCATATTGTATGATGTTTGCTTATTCCTCCGCCGATAATTAAAGCTCCTGAAGATTTTGATCTGAAGACTAAGTCTGAAAGCTCGCTCATGTCTTTAAAAAGATCTATTTTAAGTCCCGTTAATCTTCCTTTAGTAAACAAAGCTGTTCCAAAAGCTCCGTCTGTTATCCCTGGCACATAAATAGGTATATTATTTCTATAAGCGGCTCCTAATATTGATGTCTCGATATTCATAAGTTTTCTACCAGCTTCTCTAAGGATCTCTCTTACACCCCACTCTTTTTTGATCTTGATCAGCTCATCGATTAATTCATAAGTAAATCTCTCGATCAATGGTCCATAGCTTTCCATTTTTATAAATATGTTTCCAAGCCTATGAATCTTTTTTTCATGAAGCTCTTTATCATCAGCCTCAAAACTTCCTTTAAAATAGCCATCTGGATCAAGAGATCTTGCTATATCATGATCTATCGCGCCACAAGTTGTTATTACAACATTAAAGACTCTTGAATCTAAAAGCTGAGCTAATATGCCTCTCAGTCCTGTGGCAACTATGTTTCCTGTAAAAGCTAGAAACCTAAGATCGCTGTTAAAAAGCATTTCTCTAAGAATCTCAGCTCCTCTACTTATTGATGAGGCCACAAAGCCATGTATATCATCATATATTCTCATAAGATCTATGATTTTCATGTCGGGATCCATTTTTACATCAATGATCCTCTTCAAAATTCTTCCCATATAAATATGAAGGAAATTTTATAAGCATCCTTATATTATACAACTGTTAAAATCGTTTGATACACAACTTTTTATTTATATCAAGCCTAGAATCAATCGGGTAGACATATGAGCAGAGTATATATAAAAATAGATAGAAAAAGAAAAGATGCTATGATAAATGAAAAAGATCGAATTTTATATGAGCTGGAGATTTTATACTCAATTGGTGCTCCAGCAAGCTAATTTTTCAAAAGTTTATGAGCATTTTAACAATTGTATAAAACCTAAACCTCCTTCCCGCCCTTAAGGGCGAGGCTTTCAGTTGTAAACATCTTCTGCTAATAAGAAAGACTATGAATACTTCTATACATTAATGCTTATGTTTTTATTTTTACGTATCTCATCTTCTACTTTTTCTCATTATCTCCATTATTATCTCTCTAGATCTTTCTGTAGATAATCTGTTTCTCACAGGCTCTAAAATTCTGATTAATTCTTTAGCTACTGCCTTCTTAAGATCTAGTGGATGTAGACTTCCTTCTTTATATAGTTTGATCAGTTCTTCAGAAGATCTTATCTCTATATCGCCTCCATATTTCTCTGGTCTCTCAACAACAAATTTTCTCTGGATCCTTAGAATTATATTTTGTGCTATAGATATTATAGGATTGTCCTCCACTTCTTTCGGTGGGCAGTACGCCTTTAATATTTTTCTCTCTATCTCCTCAGGCTGGTCTGTGACAAAAATTGCTGTCTCAGGTTTTGATTTACTCATTTTAATCTCTGAATATCTCTCATCAATCTCTATTTGAGAAGTCTCCATCCTACCCATGCTAGGACCTTGTAGAGATGGTATCAGAGGAGTGTGTACTGCAACAATCTTTTTTCTCTTAAGTTTCTCGGCAAGCTCTCTCGTAAGCATATGAGCTTTTCTCTGATCAATGCCTCCTAACGCCAAGTCAAGATCCATGTAGAATATGTCTGTGACCTGCATGAAAGGATAAATCAGCTTTGAGAAATCTGTCTCAGCCTCATCTGATCTTCTCCCCATGATTGTGAGAGCTCTTTTTGCTCTTGCAAGACTGGTGTTTTTAGCCACTTTTAACAATAGAGCCCAGTAGCCAGGGTCTGAGACAAGATCTTCAGCATAAACAATTTCATATTCACCTCTTCTAATATCTAAAGCGTCTAAAACTTCGAAGACATGTTCAGCAGCTTTTTTAATAAGATCCATGTCGCCTCCAAGCTTATCATTAACCCATGCATGCCATGTTGCTGCCAGAAGCTTCATTCTGATCCCTGCCTTGATTAGATCTCTGAATTTCAAAGCCCACACAATCCACCCAATATGAAAAACTCCGGAGGGCTCAAAACCTAGGTAGCCTACTCCACCAGTCTCTAAAAGTTTTTTCAGCTCATCTACTAATATCACCTCCTCAGTTCCCTCAAGAACAATATTGAGCTTCTCCTCTAGGTCTATTCGACTTCACCTTTTTAATGGATACATCAAAGAATATAATTGTATTCTCTGATAACAACAATTTATTATAACAAACAAATTTTTATCAAGAGGCTATCTAAATGGCTCGTCTCCGTGATGTCTACAGGTCATGGGATGAAATGATTATTAAGGCGTTAGAACTAGATATTGAGAATAGGAGAAATATATACTCCAAGAAGATCGTTTATATAACTGGGATGGGAGGATCAGGGATCATAGGAGATTTTATTCGAAAAATATTTGAAGAAGAATTTGATAAACAAAAGATTATGATCTTATCAGGAAAACACGCCTACATGCCATCTTATCTGAAAGATTTTAAAAAAGAGCTTTTTCTTATTGCTGTAAGCTATTCAGGAGACACTGCTGAGACTCTGAGAGTATACAGAAGATCTCGTGATGAAAATATAGAGCGTGGAGTTGTCACAAGCGGAGGAGCTCTTTACGAAGAGGCTTCGAGAGATGGCGCTCCCATAGTTAAAGTTGAAAAAGGTCTTCTTCCAAGAGCTTCGCTACCATATCTTTTTATAGGAGCTTTAAAAATGATCGAGCTGTTAGGTCTAGATATGGAGGTGATAAAATCTTCTTTGAAAAATCTCTCTAAAAAGGTTTCAGAGCTAGATCCTTTGTCAGAGAGAGTTGCGGAAGAAGTTATAGAGGATATTAGAAATAAAAGAAGGATTGTATTTATATCTACATATAAATATGATGTTGTTACAGAACGTTTCAGAACAGAATATGCTGAAAATCTGAAATATTTTGTAGAAACAGCAGTGTTTCCAGAGGCTGGCCACAATTTTATAGAGACATTAAGAGAAGGCTTATCCACATCAATTTATTATATCCATGACCCTATAGATCTTGAGAGCGAGCTTGTCTATGGCTTATTAAGAAAGATCTCTGAGAAAACAGAGGATCTTAGATTAATAGAGATTGCTCTCCCAGAGAACGAGAGCTATATATCTAAGATGTTTGCAGGTGCATATATAGCAGGTCTCTCATCAAGCATCGCCGCCGAAAGACTTGGCATAGATCCTTCTTATACGGGCAATATAAAGATGTATAGAGATCATGTCTCAGAGTATTATATGACTCATTGAGGATGACTATTATGAAGAATGTTCATCTTGGAGACGAGGGGTTCACATACATAATGTATGGAGAAAAGATAGCTAAAGAAGATCTTTTGATGGATCTTATGGGAGATATTGATGAATTAAATTCATTCATAGGATTAGCTCGTAGCATGATAAAAAACTCTGATCTTGTTAAAAAACATCATGAGATAGATGAGATATTAAAATATATTCAAGAACTTTTATTCAGAGTGGGCAGAGACTTGGCAATACCTATAGATAAACTGAAAGATCCTATGACTGATGAGAAAGATCTTAAGAAAATTGAGGAGAAAATTGAAGAGATATGGAGTAAGATTCCTGAGCCAAAGTTTGTATTCGTCTATCCAACAGGATCTATATCTTCTTCAATATTTCATATAGCTAGAGCAATATGTAGAAGAGCTGAAAGAAAAGCTTCTAAATTATATCATGAGAACAGAATTCATAAGATCTATCTTATTATACTTAATAGATTATCAGATCTTTTGTACGTCCTCGCTAGATACGTTAATGTCTTAGAAGGTGTGAACGAGGAGATATGGTCCAGATGATCATATATAGATCTTGTGAAATATAATTATACAGCTCGTCTATTAATATGAGAATTGAGTCATATTCATTTCTTTGACTATATCTTCAATCTTTTTTATTATATCACTACGCTCCATCTCTAAAGGAGGTCTTGCAATAGGTTTTATAGGTGCTCCAATAACATATAACAGAGATTTTATAGCTGTTGGATATGATGACGTATAATCATAGATACGCACAAGTTTCAGAAGTTTTCTCCATTCCTCTAATGCCTTCAAAAGATCTCCAGACATATATGAGTCATAGATGGCCCTATGAATCTCTGGAAAAACATTTGCAAGAGCCATTATACCGCCATCTCCTCCTAACATTAGAAGCGGCAGAAACATCTCATCTAAACCTGTTAATACCGCAAAATCTCTTCTCTCACTCTTAACCATCTGAATCAGCTGTCTCAGATAGATAAAGTTTTCATATGTTACTTTTGCTCCAGCAAGATTGTTATATTCTTTCGAAAGTTCTTTATATAATGATATTGAAATGTTGATCCCTGTTGCAGATGGTATGTTGTATATTATCACAGGAAGATCTATTTTCTCTAATATTTTAGAGAAATGAATCTTCAGTCTCTCATGATCTATTTTAAAGAAATATGGAGGTGTCACAATAACTCCATCTACACCAAGATCTTTGAATGCTCTGCCTAACTCGATACAATGTTCTGTGTAGTTGCTGCTTATGCCAGGAATAACCCATATGTTGCCTCCTGATTCTTCAAGAGTGATCTCTGTTATTCTCAAAGCCTCTTCTTTAGTCAGATGAACAAATTCGCCAGTAGTACTATTTGGAAAAACTCCGTGAACTCCTTTCTTAATCAAATATCTAACAAGCCATCTAAGCCCTTCTTCATCAATTGAATAATCTTCTGAAAAAGGCGTTATTAGAGGAGTAATTACTCCATAAAAATTTGATTTCATAATCTCCACATAATACTTCTTAGTAACACATAATATTATTTATTCATAGTCATAGAATAGAATACAATTTTATTAGTATAGTAATACCATCTTAAAAAGATCTAGATCTTTTGTAAATCTCATTTAGCTAATTATTATTAAGCCTTTAAAATCTTGAGACTTAAAGCTTTTAAGCTATGATAAAATTCTTAGAGAGGCTTTGTGAAAAGATATATAGAGAACGGTGTCTTAAGAAGAGATTTAGAGAGAGGACAAATCGATCTTCTTAAAAGATATGAGGAAGAGAGATATCTCTGGAATATAGATATTCATCCAACGCCTATAGAAAACAGAACATGGGGGGCTTTAACATTCTTCTGGATATGGGTGTCAATGGTTTTTATAATACCAAGCTGGACATTAGCCAGCGTAGGGATCGTATATGGGCTAGATCCTCTTCAGGCCATATTGATAGTATTCTTAGGCAACCTGATAGTTCTGATACCAATGTTAATACAGTCTCACGGCGGAGCGAGATATGGCATTGCTGAGCCTCAGCTGACTAGAACCAGATGGGGGATTTATGGAGCCAATTTTCCATCGATATTAAGAGCTGTTATCGGAGCAGGCTGGTGGGGTATAGAGACTTATATAATAACAGAGGCTGCCGTAGGCATCTATGCTATATATGCTAACAAAATTAATATGTTAAGAGATCTTGTGTCTAAATATCCTCTCGAATATCCTTTCATGTTCAGCAAGATATTCCCAGAGATCTTTTGGGCAACATTTGTGTTAGTAATTATTGCACAGATAATTGTGTTCTATTTCTCGCCGATATTAAAGGCTCAGCCTCTTCTCAAATGGCTTGCCAGAGTAGGAGGACCTATAGTGATCATAGGCTTCGTATATACGTGGACATATTTTGTAGGACAGACAAATTGGAGTATTGATCTTTTTGTGTTAAAACCTGATCATAATGCAGATCTTATGAGCATGCTGGCTTTTCTAAATGGAAACATAGCTTTTTGGGCGACTATGGCTCTTACAATGCCTGATTATACAAGATTTGCCAAGAGCCAGTGGGCTCAGGCTATTGGACAAATGCCGATGCCTCTTTTAATGGCTAGCGTAGCATTTATGGCAACAACTACAGCAGCAGCATCAAAAATTCTCTATGGAGAGATCATATGGGATCCTATAATACTTGTAAGTCTCTACATGTCTCCTCCTGGAAGCGTTTTAGTTCTGATCTCCTTCGCCTTAGCAACATTTCTAGTAAATGTTTTTGCCAACGCTGTGGGTCCTGCCTATGATATTGCAAACGTTTATCCAAAAAGGCTCTCATGGTTCAAAGGATCTTTGATAGTAGTGTTGATCTCAATACTGTTAGGAGCATGGACTTATTATGGAAATGCATATACGTATCTCACCAACTGGCTACTCACTTACGGAGGTCTTCTGGGAAGTGTTGAAGGGATCATAATATTTGATTATGCTCTTATAAGAAGATTTAAACTAGATCTTGAGGATATATATCTTAGCAAAGGGATCTATAGATATTGGAGAGGCATCAACCCAGCTGCAGTAATAACTTTCATCATAGTCTCACTGCTGATATATGTGCCAGAACCTTACAACCCCTGGCATACAATATTATTTAACAATTCATGGATATTCTCTTTCATAGCATCAGGCTTGATATATACTCCTCTAATGACCTTATGGATAATACCTAAGTATCAGAGCAAGTTAAAAGGAGATCTTTTGAGAGGCTATGTGTCAGAGGAGGTAAGAGAACTATTTGCAAAAAAATGATTCATAAAATCACTTTTTTCTCTAAATCTTTTATATTTTTTGGAGACAAAAGATGAATAAAAAAGATCTTGATAAAATATGGGTCATAGACTTCGGAGGTCAGTATGCACATCTTATTGCCAGAAGAATTAGAGAGCTAAATGTCTACAGTATGATCATTGATCCTGATGAGATCTCTGTCGAGAGAATTCGTGAAGACACGCCGAAAGCCATTATACTATCTGGAGGCCCCTCAAGTATATATGAAGAGAACGCTCCTAAGATCCCTAGATGGCTTCTAGATATAAATATACCTATCTTAGGAATATGTTATGGTCATCAGCTTCTTGCATATATGTTTGGAGGTAAAGTGTCGAGAGGTTTAGGAGAGTTTGGAAGAACAAGAGTAAAGATTCTTGATAAAAAAGATCTTTTCAAGGGACTAGGAGATGTTCTTGAGGTTTGGATGAGTCATAATGATTATGTTGAAAAACCTCCGCCAGATTCAGAGATTTTAGCTGTTTCAGAGGACACAGGATATATAGCGGCTTTTAGAATAAAAGAGAGAAAGATTTTCGGAGTTCAGTTTCATCCTGAGGTTATTCATACAGAGAGAGGTTTAGATATATTAAATAATTTTTTAGAGCTGAGTAGTTGTAAAAGAAATTGGAGATTAGAAGATTATCTGAACAACGTTATTAATAATATTAAAAATACTGTTTCTGATAATGAGAAAGTTTTATGTGCTGTGAGCGGCGGCGTCGACTCTACTGTGACAGCATCTATTCTTAAAAAAGCTGTTGGTGATAGACTAGTCTCTGTATTTGTTAATCATGGTCTTCTTAGAGAGGGAGAGGTTGAGGAGGTTTCTACTAATCTCAGAAGAATAGGTATAGAGCCTATGTATATTGATGCTTCTGAAAGATTTTTAAATGCTTTAAGAGGAGTCTCAGATCCTGAGGAGAAGAGAATAATAATAGGAAGAATCTTTGGTGAGATATTTAAAGAGATCATTTCTAAAGATCCTTCTATAAAATGGCTGGCACAGGGGACTACTTATCCTGACGTAATAGAAAGCGGAAGATCTAGGAGAGCGTCAAAGATAAAATCTCATCATAATGTGGCAGGTCTTCCCGAGGATCTTGGTTTAAGACTCATAGAGCCTCTTAAAGATCTTTATAAAGATGAAGTGAGAAGATTAGGAGAGCTACTAGGGATCCCTAGAGAGATTCTAGTCAGACATCCATTTCCCGGCCCCGGTCTCGCTGTTAGAATTATTGGCGAAGTCAATGAGGAAAGACTTAGTATTATTAGAAAAGCATCTAGAATCGTTGAGGAGATAATTAGAAGACATGGATTATATGAGAAAGTATGGCAGGCGTTTCCAGTTTTATTAAAAGATAAATGGGTTGGTATAAAAGGAGACAAAAGATCAGAGGGATATATAATAGTAATCAGAATTGTTGATAGTCAAGATGGTATGACAGCTGATTGGAGCAGAGTCCCCTATGAGATTTTAGATGAGATCAGCCGGAGAATAATTTCAGAGATAAGAGAGGTGACAATGGTCACATATGCTATAACATCTAAACCTCCCTCTACTATAGAGGCAGAGTAATATAAGATCTATTTAAATAAATCTATGATCTGCGGATTAAGATATTTAATAAGATCTGTAGTTTTTATCTTATAAAGTCTGTTTAAAGATCCTCCTCCACATATTATATACTCATGCTCTAATATCATAGGATCTACTATTATCTTCAATGTCTTAATTTTAGATGAGAGAGGAGTCACAGCTCCGACATCCGCTCCAAGGAACCTTTTGACTTCATCAGGCTTTGCCAAAAAGATCTTTTTCTTGAAATACTTCTCTACTTTTCCATGATCAATTCTTCTATCTCCTCTCACAATGAAAATCATATACTCATTGTCGTCGGATCTTGTCAATAAAGTTTTTATGATCATCTGAGGAGGATAGCCGCTTAATCTAGAGGCTTTCTCAACAGTCTCGACAGTATCATCAAACTCTAACACCTCAACATTCACGTCTTCAACAACTTCTCTCCAGACCTTCATAATGATTCATCTCATCATCTCATGAAACATATTATAGCTATCACCAAACCTCCCACTACTGGCGTGATAAAAGTCTCTATATAAGCTGCTGCTAACAACATTACTGCTGCATATAAAAGTAGTTTCAAAGATTTTTTCACTGTATCTCTAATTCTTACTTCTATTGTTGCTCCTAAAGCTCTTCTTATCAGATCAATAATCATTTTAGATATCATTGTGCCAGCTAATAACCCAAGTGATATACCTGGGATCTCTAGTAGCCCGTGTGGTATTAATAGAGAAAGTTTTATAATCAAAAGATTGTCTTCAGTCAACATACATTGAGGCATGTTAGTCTTTATGCTATTAATTATCTCATAATCAAGTGCAGGAGCACTTACGATGGCTCCTACCATGAAGGCCTGATATAGATAAAACCCCCATGAAAGAATGATCGTCGGTGACAAAGCATAAATGACTAGAGCCACCATGAGATTATTTGCAAATATTTTAAGAGGAAGCTGTAAAATGTCGATCTCGCCACTGAAATTGCCGAGAATACTTTTAGCCTGTTCAGAAAAACTTTTATAAAGATAATCTTTGTAATCTGCTGGAGTATATAAACTTGCTAGAACTCCTGTTAGAATAAATATTAGAAGTATTATGGAGAGTTGTGCTATTAATCTCATGTTATCATTATTAATATTGTTCATAACTTATAAATATACTTATATCTTATATCGAAGAACAATCTATTTGTTGAAATATTCTTTTAATTTGACTTTTGTAACATTAAGATCCTCTGGAATAGTTTTTGTAGCTGATATTATAGGCATGAAATTGGTGTCTCCAACCCATCTGGGAACAACATGAACATGAACATGATCCTCAAAGCCTGCTCCAGCAGATCTGCCTATGTTTACACCTATATTAAAACCATGAGGATTATATACTTCTCTCAGAATCTCCAAAGATCTTTTTAAAAGTCTTATCAAGTCTAGAAGTTCTTCGTCGGATAACAAAGTAAGATCGGGGACGTGTCTTTTGGGAGCAATCATTATATGACCTGTGTTATAGGGATAAGCATTTAACATGACTATAGAATGTTTAGTCTCGTAGACTAGATAATACTTCTCGGGATTTTTAACAGCTTCACAGAATATACATTCTCTAACTTTATCAACAGATGATATATAGCTCATCCTCCAAGGAGTCCACAGAATATTAATTCTGCGACTTCTGCTCATTTTAAGACACCAATATTAATATTCGTTGATAGATAATTTTAAGAGGGATTGATTATATGCCTTTATTTAAGAAGAGAGAGATTCCTCTTAGAGTGTCAGATATAATGACTAGAGATGTTATTATTGTTGATGAGAAGACTACTTTAGCAACAATAGCGGCTCTGATGTATGAAAAAGGTGTTGGAAGCGTAGTGATCGTTGATGAAGAGAAGAGGCCTATAGGAATAGTCACTGAGAGAGACATAGTATATGCTGTGGCAAAGAATCTTAGAAGAGACGCTCCTGCATGGAGCTTCATGACAGAGAATCCTGTTGTAGTTAAAGATTCAGATCTTATAACGACAGCTATGGAAAAGATGCGTGAGCTAAATATTAGACATTTGCCGGTCGTAAATGATGAAGGAAAGGTCGTAGGGATCATATCATTTAGAGATATTGTCGATTCAGCATCTCTGCTACTTTCTTTATTAAGACCTAAATAAGATCATTAAAAACGTGTTTTTATTTAACCTTTTGCAACACCAATAGGTCTGAGACGCGCAACAAGTTTAGATATACCAACTTTATCAGCTACTAAAGCCACTCTATCAACATCTTTATAAGCCTGTGGAGCCTCTTCAGATATGATCCTTTTATCAACAGCTCTCACATAAATTCCTCTGCTACTTAACTCGCTGAGTATCTTATCAGCTGGCCAGCTTCTCACGGCGCCAGCTCTGCTTGACCATCTTCCTGCTCCATGAGGAGCTGAATAGAAGGTTCTTATGCTACTCTCGACACCGACCATGACATAGCTTGCTGTGCCCATGCTACCAGGGATCAGAACTACCTGACCTATGTCTTTATGTTCTTTCGGTATCTCCGGATGACCAGGTGGAAATGCTCTTGTGGCACCTTTTCTATGAACAACAACTTTTCTTCTCTTACCATCGATCTCATGCTCCTCAACTTTTGCAATATTATGAGCTACATCATAAATTATGCTAAGATCTAGTTTATCAGGATCTGTCTTAAAAACTTTTCCAAAACTCTCTCTACTCCAATAAGTGATCAGCTGTCTATTAGTGAATGCAAAATTTGCTGCAGCCGCCATAGCCTTAAAATAATCTTGACCTTCAGGAGAGTTGAACGGAACTGAGGCAAGCTCTCTGTCAGGAGGCTTGATCCCATATTTTCTCATGGCTCTCTCCATAATTATGAGATAATCACTAGCAACCTGATGACCAAGACCTCTAGATCCTGTGTGTATCATTACCACGATCTGATTCTCAAAAAGGCCTAATCTCTTGGCGATTCTCTCGTCAAATATTTTATCTACTACTTGAACCTCAAGAAAATGATTACCCGCTCCTAAAGTACCAAGCTGTTCTCTACCTCTCTCTTTAGCAACTTTAGACACCTTGGTAGAATCAGCCCATTCGATTCTTCCATGAGATTCTATATATTCTCTGTCTTCATCCCATCCAAAACCTTTTGATATGGCCCATTCAACTCCTTCATCAAGAACTCTATTGATCTCATCCATACCTAATCTAAGTTTTCCAGTAGCTCCTACGCCACTTGGGATGTTCTCAAACAAAGTATCCACGAGCTCTCTAAGTTTAGGTCTCACATCTTTCTCAGTAAGAGTTGTCCTTAGAAGTCTGACGCCACAATTTATATCGTATCCTACTCCTCCAGGAGATATTATGCCTTGATCTATGTCGAATCCTGCGACACCACCTATGGGAAATCCGTATCCTTGATGTCCATCTGGTAGTACATGAACTTTACCTAAGACTCCTGGTAATGTGGCCACGTTCACTCCTTGGATCAATGTAAGATCTTCTCTCATCTTATTAAGTAGAAAATCATCTGCATATACATACACGTCAGTCTTCATATCACTTCTAAAGCTCTTTGATATGATCCATACGTACTCCTCAGATGTCTTTTCAATTCTTACAGACATGGACATACCTCAGTATATTAATGAGATACATGTTAATAAGCATTTATGCAACAGATTACTTAGAAGCTTAATAAAGATTTGAGACTGCCTACTCTATATACTACCTATAAAATATTTATAAGTTGAGGATAGAGTAGAGTATCAGGTTATGTAGATGAGAAAAATAAATGTTATTGAAGATATAAAAGAGATTAGAAGAAGAAGACCTCTGATACATCATATAATGAATTTTGTTGTAATGACTGATGCAGCAAATGCTACACTAGCAATTGGAGCCTCACCAATAATGGCACATGCAATAGAGGAGTTAGAGGATCTAGTGTTAGTAGCTGATGGCATATACATCAATATAGGCACTTTAGATAATATATGGGTTAATTCTATGATAAAACTTGCCTTACTCGCAGAAAAATATAACAAGCCGTTGCTTCTAGATCCTGTTGGCGCTGGAGCCACAAAACTGAGAACAGAAGTTTCAAAGAAGATCCTTGAGACAGGTGCTGTCAAAATATTAAAAGGAAATGCCGGTGAGATGCTCTCATTAGCAGGACTTGGAGAGAAGGTTAAAGGAGTAGATTCTTTGGCGGAGACAGGTTACGAGGCGGTCAGTATTCTAGCAGAAAAATATAACGTAGTTGCTGTGGCGACAGGCAAGATTGATTATGTCTCTGATGGAGACGAGATAGCTGCCGTCGAAGGAGGCTCAGAACTTTTCAAATATACCACTGGAACAGGATGTATGTTAGGATCTGTAATGGCCTCCTTCATGGCTGTTAATAAAGATCATATGAATGCTGCTATTGAAGGCTCAGCAGTATTTAAGAAGGCTGGTGAAATTGCCGAAAAAAGATCTGGCGATAATCCTGGGACGTTTAGAATAGAGCTTATAAACGCCTTGTATAACATTGATAAATATAATCTAACAGATCTTCGCATAAGATTTTTGAAATAAACATTATTATTAGTCTTATCATAAATTTTCTGAGGAGATTATTAGTTGAGAACTGCTGTGGAGCTTTTGAAATATCTTATAACTTTAAAATGTGTTAATGATCCTGAGAATAATATCAAGCCTTCTAAACAATGTGTGGAAGGTATAAAAGAGATTCTTTTAGATAAAAAACTGGATCCTGATCATATTGAAGATGAGGGATATCACAGCTTTATATATACTTTAGGCTCTGGAAAACCTATCATATTAATGACCGCTCATTTTGATGTTGTTCCTCCGGGACCTTCATGGACCAGAGATCCTTTTCTAGGAATAGAAGAGAATGGAAGAATATATGGGAGAGGAGCTATAGACGATCTTTCTAATGTAGCTGTCATGATTTATATATCAAGAGAGATCGAGAGAATAGCCTCTAGATTAGGAGGCACAATCATAGTGGCATTTACAGGTGATGAGGAGACTGGAGGAGCGCATGGCGCTGGAAAACTGAGAGAGTATCTCATGACAAAAAATCTCTTTCCCTCATACATGATCAATGGAGATGGAGGAGGTCTCGTAGTTATTAATAGAAGAAGAACAAGTTTTAGAATAGAGATCTCTATAGAAAGTAAAAGAAGACTTGTTCATGGCATCAAGATGAATAAAAGATATATTCTCGAGAGCAAATACAGACATGCCGCATACTTTACGCCAGGCTCTGATGTTCATCCATTGATAAAACTTGCTCAAGAAATTGATTCAGAGGATTATTACGTGTCAAAGATCAGTGGAGCTTTTGTAAAGAGTAATGTTCTTCCAGAGTATGTTGAGGCAGAAGTTGTTAAAGAGACGGATGAATCTAAAGAGGTTCATGAGGTTGATAAAAATCTTACCAAACTTATTAAGACGTTGCTACCATTGACTCGAATATTGATTATGCCTGAGTATCCCAGCATGTATGGAGTGACTGCAACACCTAATGTATATAGATTCTCAGGAGATAAACATATTATTGAAATTGATGTTAGAGCACCTGTTAAGAAAGAAGGTTATAAAAATCTGAGGGAGTATATATCAATGATATTAGAGGAATATCTTCCTGAGGCTTCTTACACTATTCATAGTGGAGTAGGCTATCTAGATACTCCTAAAAGCTCTAGAATAGTTAAGAAAGCTATAAAAGTGTTGAAAGAATTAAGATTAAAACCAGAGGTTGTTGAAAGAGCTGGAGCAAGCGACTCAAGATATTTCTCTCCTTTTGGTGTGGAGGCCATAGATTTCGGACCTGTCGGAGGAAACGCTCACGGACCTGATGAATATGTTGAGATATGGAGTCTAGAGCCTCTGGCGAAATTCTATAAAAAACTTGTTCAAGAACTTCTTACACCTGATGAAAAAGGTTTCTCTGAATGAAAATATGTGAGAAACTTTGTACACAAGATTTTCATAAGATGCTTTTAGACGAGAATGTTCATATAGACTGTGTAGAGTTAAGCACTTTACCATCTATTCTACAGTTTCTAGGCGTTAACAAGATAATTAAAAAAGATCTTGAGGAAAAATGTGTAATTACTTATGATGATTCTGATAACATGATCTATATTTTGAAAGATAATACTGGGACTATAGAGGATCAATGTATGATAGCTAGAGTAGAGAAGACGTTGAGAGATTGCATGACCTCACCGATTCTTATAAACAAGGATCTGTTTAAAACATTAGTAAATTTCTTAGATATAAAGATCTCTGAAGAAAAATCTCTTCTTAATCCTACACAAGAAGAAATGATTCATTTATTAAATGAGAGATTTATAAAGATCCCACCTGCGACAACAGTCTCGTTAAACAAATTTGAAGAAAGATCTTTTATAATTAAAGATCTGCAGAAAAATTTAGAGAGAGAGCATCTAAAAATATATGTAAAGGATCGATCAATATATATTAAGATGAGAAACTTCGTCATAGAGATCGATGTGTCATCAAAAATCTATGGATGCTCTAGATCAGAGGATTTAGATTTATGTGTAGGAGAGGAGTTTTATATTTATATTGATAAAGAAAATGACATAGTGATCAAAAGAATCGGAGAAAAAACTCGGAGAGAAATATCTATTAGACATAATATAAAGTCTTTTGATAAGATACTATACTCACAACCTCTCGGATATAATGTCGAGGAGTTTAAAGAGAACATTAAGCTGAGAAACTGGTGGATCTCTCTCACAGATCCTTATAAAACATTGTTTCTGATATTATCGTCACATCCCTATGCTGAATATGAGGTTTATAAAGATCTTGACGTTATTTCAAAAAGTAATTCTTTGATATTGAGAATAGAATCAGATCTAGATCTTGCATCTCCCTGGAGCAGATCTATGAAAACTATAGAGCCTGTTGAGACAGAGTATCACATAATTGATGAAAGACCTCTTCTAACGATCTCCCCTAAAAAAATAATGATTCACGACATATGGATTGATAGTGATAAAGAATTGTATATGTTGTTAATAAATAACTCTAGAAAGATTTATCCAGTTACAATTATATCAAGCGGCTACTTAGGTAAAACAAGGATCTTATATAAAAAAGGTTTTTGGGAGGATCTTTATTCAGAGTTTAATAGATTAAACTTCTCAATGTCTCCTCACTCTATGGCTTTATTAAATATTGAAAAGATCGAGAAAAAGATCTCTTTGTTCAAGAAGTTGTCTGTGAGATATTAACATACTTTTGATCCTGGTTTAGTCTCTATATCAGGATCTGGATACAAGACTGATGGTACCCCACCTTCTTCACATCCTGCCGCAAGGATCATGCCTTGACTTATGTAGCCTCTAATCTTCTTAGGCTTAAGATTTGCAACAACAACAACTTTTCTGCCAATTAACTTCTCGGGTTGATACCAGTTTGCTATTCCTGCGATAATTTGTCTCACATCTCCATTGCCAAGATCTATTATAAGTCTTAATAATCCTGTTCCTTCTATCTTATAAGCTTCTTTAACAACTCCTATCCTAAGATCTATTTTTTTGAAATATTCTATATCTATAAGCTCCTGCGACATCTCTTGACTCATCATATTCACCTTTTTTATGATGCAACTGACGGCTAATAATAATCTTCCTCAGAGAATCATGTCTTTGTTTTTAAAAATATATCATAAATATTATAGATAAGCTCTGTGAGACCTATATTTTTTGCAGCACTTATCTTATAGATCATCTCTTTTGAATAGCCTAAATCTATGATCTTTTTTTCAGCCTCAGCAATCTCTTCTTCTGATGATATATCTATCTTATTTATAGCAATAAAGAACTTTTTCTCTCCAAGAAGATTTTTCACAGTATCTAAGACTTTAAGCTGCTGGTCTATTGTATAATAAAATTCTCTTCTAGGATCAATAAGAAATATTGCCACATCAGCCATATGTTTAAGAGCTGCCACGGCTTTAAGCTCGATCTCGTTCATCTCTTCAACAGATCTATCTAATAAGCCTGGAGTGTCTAATAACATGATCCTAATACCTTTCTTTTCATCTATGAAATGTCCTGCTATGATTTTTTTAGTTGTAAAAGGATAGACAGATATCTCCGGCTGAGCATTTGAGATCTTGCTTATAAATGTAGATTTCCCCACCTGAGGCATTCCTGTTAAAACTATCTTCATGACATCCTCTTCAAAACATGGCATGCTAGACAGTTCTCTAATAATTTTTTTGAAAATATCGACGTCTTTGTCTCTAAGTTTTCTCTTTGCGACTGAGAGGATTCTTCCTATAAACTCTCTAACATATCTCTTCATCTCTTCTTTATTACTAGAATTTTTGATTAAAGATTTATATTTGTCTCGAATGTCTCTTGTGATTGATATTATGTTTCTACATCTTAATATCATTTCGTTATAAACATCTTCTAAAGAATAGAGTCTTAGAAGCTCTTTATAAAACATGTGTAGCTCGTGTGACAATGGAAGAGAAGCACATTCTCTGATCATTGAGATGAGTTTATCATAAGATCTATCTATTTTTCTAGTGTATATCTCTCTATAAATCTTCTCACGAACTCTAGTACGAGAAGATAGAGGTATTCTCTCTTTAAACAACTCTAATACAGAAGATCTGATCTCTTCAAAATAATGGATCTTGACATGTCTTAGTTTTCTACTGAAACACTCAGACATTCCAGACCAACTATTTATACTCAATATGAGATAAAGATTTTACCCCTTAAATAACTAATATTAATGGGCCGGGGTGGCCGAGCGGCCTAAGGCGGCGGGCTGCAGTGGACTTAAGATCCGCCTGAGACCCGCTTACTCGCGGGTTCGAATCCCGCCCCCGGCTCTGATTCTTTGGCCATAGATACTTCTTAAAATCTTGATCATGTTCACATAAAGTGAATAATTTTTTTAAATATTAGTCGTCGCTTATTAATACTCGAGGAACGAATATATGAAAGATCTCATGTTAAAGTCTCTGGTTATAATCATGATTGTATTGACATCTTATTCATTACCAGCTGTGTATGATGCAGACTCCTCATCTTGTTTCTTAGGTTCAAGAGATCTTTATTTACTTGCTGTGGCTCAAGATTATGATGGTAGATATACTGGCGTGGCTACAAAAGCTTATGTCTCAATGATGCCTGGGAATGGCGTGATATATCTCTCAGTTGAGCCTATGGCACAGATAGATATGCAAGCCTCTTTAAATGTTGGTCTTCTCATAGCCTCTTACGTCTCCAAGATAAACGTCTCTAACTATGATTTTCTTGTGAAAATAGTCTCTGACACACCTATTATAGGAGGTCCTTCTGCAAGCGGATTTCTCACAGCAGCTATAGCATCGCTTCTTCTTAATCAAAGTATTAGAAATGATACTGTAATGACTGGTATGATAATGCCTGACGGATTAATAGGCCCTGTGGGAGGTATACCTCAGAAGCTACAGGCCGCATATTCTATAGGCGCCAAATATATGTTAATACCTGCGGGGCAGAGGTATTCCACAGACTTGAATACAGGAAAACAAGTTGATGTGGTTGCTGAGGGAGAGAGACTTGGCATCAAAGTTGTTGAGGTGGCTTCTATATATGATGCTCTCAGAAGTCTTGGCATAAAGATTTCAGAGCCTGAGAAAACTCAGCCATATATTGATCCAGATATCAACAATAAGATCTTGAGATGGGCAGAGAATCTTAATCTCACTTATCAATCTATTAAAAACATCGTGGAAGGCTATAGAATAAATCCACAGATCAGAAGTGTCGTAAATTATTATATAGCTACGGCTCAGAATCTTAGTGAGAGAGCTTTTAGATCATTCTCAGAAGGAGATTACTACTCAGCTGCATCTGATTATTATTCTGCGGTCATATATCTAGATACCGCCCGATGGATCATTGAGATTTATGTTAACATGACTAGATATAACGATCTTTATAACATGATAACATTCGAATTTAATAACACAATGAATTCGTACAGATCCTTAGTTGATGCTCTTAGAAGAGAAGGATCTATAGATCTTTCTAAAATGATTGTTTTAAATGAGATCGCCTATAGAGTTTATGAAGCAGAGACTACGCTTAACATGATTCCTAGGCCACCTATTCAATATCTCACTATAGATGATATTTATAACGCTGTATACACTTTATGGCGTATAAACTCAAGCATGACTTGGATGGATCTTTATAATTATGTGAAGCCTTCAGAAGTTGCCATACCCATAGATCATATAAAAAGATCTTCGAATCTCTTAATAAGTTATGTACAGACTTTATATACTTATCTCTCCTCTCTGGGAGTATCAATATCTGGCATATCAAATATCAACAGATTAATAAATGAGGCTCGCATGGCATATATGAGCCAAGACTACATAGGCTCAAGCGCATTATCCATATATCTCACAGCATTAGTATCTTCATATCTACATGAAATGTTTACTACCAACATAACTCAGACTCTTAATAGTATAAAAGAAATATCTCTAAAATATCTGGGAGATCTGAAGAGCCGAGGTTATGACATATCAATACCCTCACTATATATATTCCGTGGAGAAAGCATTTCAAACATCGATCCTATGTCAAGTATATTCTATTATGAACTTGCTATAGCAGACACCATGTGGTTGAGTCTATTCACATCATCTAAGCCTGTTAAATATACAACACAACCTTCAACCTCTCCAATTCTAAATACCACATCTGAGATAAGCATAATAACTTCTTCGACAACTGAAACAACAAAAACAGAACAGATTTTAAGTACAACGATCTCTTTGTCAGAAATCATTCTCTTAGTAATGATTCCAGCAGTGATAATCTTAATAGTAATAATCATCAGATCATGGAAAAAACATTAATTTATTAAATAACGAAGAGATAGCAACTTTAGATCTATATTATGATCTCGATCCGTCTCTTTTTAATATGATCATTTGTATATTTATCTTTTCCATTTCCACCTCTCTTATTAGAATTATTAATATGAGCTTGCTCTTGAATATTATTTTCTCTGATGATTCTTTGGATCGCTAGTCTTATCAGCTCAGATCTGCTTATACCCAGCTTGGAGGCCGCTTTCTCTATATCTATCAACATATTACTATCTAATTTAAAAGATATTATGCGATTAAACATATAGACTCCATAATATAGAGACCTCTGAGAATATCTATTTCTATATAAAGTTTTTTGGAGGAGAGAGAGATTTCCGAAAATATTTCATCAAAAACATCTAAATTATTATGTTATCGCCCTCTTTTTTATCAGTAAAATATTTCAAACAGATATCTTCATTAATCTCTTTGTAAGGCAAAACTTTCGTCTTAGGTGGTAGACATATATGATCTCCTATATATATTGATGATCCTAACACTGTCTCTCTATAGATCCTTGCCCATCTACCTATTCTATTGTTCTCTCCAATTATAGCACCTCTTATGATCGAATAGTCTTCTACATGAGTGTTGTTCATAATCAAGCTATTCTCTATATAAACTCCTCTGCCTATATAAACATCATTCATTAAAATACTTTCCGACCCTATAACACTTCCATTTTTAATACGTACATTTCTTCCTATAAACACAGGATCTTCGATTTTTACATCAGAATCTAATTCAGCAGTAGGATCCGCGCATGTGTTTTTACCACATAAAATTTTTATGGCGTGAATATTGGCTTTAAAATAGTCTCCAGGAGAACCTATATCAATCCATAATCCATCGTGTCTATAAACATACACATCTCCTTTTCTAATTAGAAGAGGTATCAGATCTTTTGCAATACTGATTTTTCTTTCATAATCTAATGATTTTTTAATAATATCTTCATCAGATAATATTATGTTAACAGATTCTTCTGATAATATATATACTCCGGCATTTACAAATCCCTCTCTCCCAACAAGATCTTTAGGTTTCTCAATGATCTCGCTGAGAACATCATTATCAGATATTTTTAGAAAACCATATCTTGAGACGTCATCAACATATGTGCCTACTATAGTCATTAGCCCTCCTCTCTTCTCATGATAATTAATAACTTTTTGATAATCTATCTGCATAAAAAGATCTCCGTTTAAGACTAACAATGGATAATCAATTTTATCCCTAAGATATTTTATGATATTTATAAGGGCCCCTCCATCTCCAAGAGGCTTCTCCTCAATAAAATATTCAAGCTTGTCTTCATATGAAAACCATCTGTTTTTAACATGAGACATGATCTGGTCAGCCATGTTATGTAGAGAGAACATCACTTTGTTCAAAGAATTGATCATAAACAAGTCGCTTAAGATCCAGTCTAGAAGAGGCTTATCAAGAATAGGGAGAAGAGGCTTAGGCCTGGTGAGCGTGAGAGGTCTTAAACGTGTTGCAAAACCACCTGCTAAAATTATCGAGTCCAATAAACATCTCCTTAATTTTTTAAGAATATTTTAATAAAAAATTAACATCATTTACTCTTATGAATGCGTTAAAAGCATTAAATTAACTCCTACGATGAAAATAGAGGATATAACAGAGATCATCTTAATAAAAATATTTACATGAGACCCTATAAGTTCCCTATTTAAGACGGCATATATAAGAGGTATAATAACTGCTGGAAGCATTATCGAGAGAATCGTCTGTGTATATACCAATATATTTATCACATTAAGCCTCAAAAATATAATCAATATCAACGGGATCATATTAATACTTCTAAATACAAATCT
>WYEN01000069.1 GCA_009903825.1 Desulfurococcales archaeon | reverse complement strand
CAAGCTTCAGAGCCTCTTCAATGACAGAGATCTTTTTATAATATGATGATGCTTTCTCAATAATCTCTTTATCAACACCTTTCTTAATAAGGATCTCTTTAAAATCTCTTGCAAGAATGGCCGTGCCCTCTATACCTACGGTCTTGGTCATAAGAATCTTCTCACCAGGTTTCGCTCTGCCAGTAGTGATAATCTTATCTATTCTGCCCACGCCGATTGCTGTGGATATTATCACAGGTCTTTTGACAGCATCTGTGTACTCTGTATGTCCTCCCACAATTGATATATTAAACATATTAGCCGTCTCATGGATCTGACTGGTCATTCTATCAATCTCGCTCTCCTCAGCATTTGGTGGAAGAAATATTGTGGTCAGCATCCATCTAGGTCTGACACCTCTTACAGCAACATCATTTGAAGGTATCACGACACTTAAGAAGCCTATCAAATCTAAAGATCCTGTTATAGGATCTGTATGTGCAACAAGAGCCTTGTCATCAAAAATCTTTATAATAGCAGCATCCTCACCTATAGAGGATCCTATTAAGACGTCAGGATCTTTATAGCCAGTTCTTTTAAAAATATATTTCTCAAGCTCATCAGCTTTTAATTTTCCGATCCTCATAAAAACTCCTCAGAAAAATAATCTGAGAAGATTAATAAAATAAAGAATCCTCAGAATGGGTTCATAAAGATCCTTAGAACAGTGACTAAAGCAATAAGACTTGCGATTAAAAGAAATATAAAGACAGGCTTAAGCTGTATATTAGCCTCAATATCTCTATAGAAAGATACTAGACCAGCAGCAGTTATAGGGCCAGGCCCTTCTCTCTTTCTTCTAACACTCATACAACCACCCACTACATAATAAGAATAAGACAAAATAAATCTTTCCAAATGACATGAGAAAGTGGGTCTGAAATGGTCTTCAAAAGAAACAACAGGGTTGTCCTCTGGATAAGACCCATAAGAAACATTGGTGTCTGATAAACCGTTTCTCGATAGATGGCGGTTCATTGCTTTTTATATTTATTGGTTTCAGACTCTCCGCCATCTATCTCTCAACGGTCTCCCCGAGCCCTCTCACCGCAGAAGCTCACCACCAGTCGCCTAGTGGCTCATCACCCTACGGCTCTTGGAAACCCGGGGTCACCGACAAGTATATAAGCTTCTGAAGTTTATAAACTCAGCCTCAGAACATCAATAAATATGAGTGTTACAAATGATTATAAAAACTAAAACAGCCCTCCCACCCCATTATTTCATATGGAAAAAATCAAAAGATTGTATAAGGGACCCGAAACAAAAGATCTATGAAAAAAGATCCTTAAATATAAAAAACTAAAATTCAAAAAATCTGATCCTTGATCCTTTGATAAACATGATTCTCTGATATATTTATTTCAGAATATTCAATGATCTTTTTATTAAAAAATTTATGTATATATTTTTATTCCAAAGGAAGCCGAGGGGTGAGGGTCGATCATCTTCGTTTAAATCTTAGGCTTCAGCTTATAACAATAATTAAAGGCTTCAACAGTTGTATAGAGAATTCTTAGTTTTCTTCATCTAAATATTTCCTCTTGACGAACATATTTTGAATAAGATCTGTGGAGTCAATAGAGGAAGTGGGATTAAGGTGGTCTCTATAGGAAGTTAGGGGGTTTACAGATCTATTCATAAGACTTTTTGTCTCAGATCTTCAGTATATATAAGGTCTCTAATAACGTTCATAAGAATCTTCTGTATATAGATTAATATATTAATCATCTAAATATCTTTTGGCTGGTGTCTGTCTGAAAAGATCTGTTCATATAGTTCTCGGCGTGGGATCTTCTTTGTTGATAGGTGTTTTCACATCATTGACATATTCTTTTATTCTAATAATATCAGGCGTCTTAGGATCTCTTTTTCCAGACCTTGATCTAAGGTATAGACATAGAATTCTTCTACATAATATTCTAATGCTTATAGTCTCAAGCATGTTAACAGGGTTTTTATTATTATATCTAGGTTTTTCACGAATATTCTCAGCATATTTTTCAGCAGGATTTTTCATGGGATACATGTCTCACCTCATAGGAGACATGCTCACATATAGAGGAGTAGCTCTTCTATATCCTTTCTTAAGAAAAATGTTTAAGATCCCTATAGGATCCTCTGAATCAACATTAGTAAATCTTCTAGGATATTTAATTGGGATCCTCTTTATAGCCATATATATCTTCAGCAAGATAAGACCTTAAAAAAGAGATTTAGGATAATAATGATGATAATAACATGAGAAAGAGAATTAGAAGAGAGACTCTTGAAGAAATAGTTTATACACTACTACAGCTGATACCTATGGGAAAAGTCTCTACATACAAATCATTATCAAAGATCGTGGGTGTCCATCCAAGGGTCATAGGGTATATATTAGGGAGAAACAAGGATCTTATAACAACACCTTGTCACAGAGTCGTCTATAAAGATGGAAGAATAGGAGGATACAGTCTCGGAACAAATTTCAAAAAGAGGCTTCTAGAGCTGGAAGGAGTAGAGATAGAAGAAGATGATAAGATCCCTAAGAGATATATTATTGATCTTGCGAAAGAACTGTTAGAAAAATAGATATAGAAGCAAAAATATTTTAATAACGATCCTATGAAGATAATATATTAGACAATATGCGAAAAAAGATATGAAGACAAATAGATATTATCTCTTTATGGTGTACATATACCATAGAGATTAGAGTGATTCAATTAATCATTAATAAGATAGATTCTATCATAGTCATCAAGATAAAAGATTTTTTCATGACAAAGATAATGCCTATAGTATATAAGCTTTGAAACGCATATGATCATTGAGTGATATAATGAGTAGAAGAATGTGGAAAGCCATTTCACCATTAATAGCAACAGTAATATTGATCGCTGTTACAATCGCGATAGCAGCAATAGTAATAGCATGGGTATATGGAATATTCGGCACAACAACAGGTGCCGGAGAAAAACTACAGATATTTGCTGATGCCAGGCTAATAATAAAGCAAGATAAAGTCAATTTTACTGTGACAGCAAAGAACATAGGGACATCAGTAGTCACAATACAGAATGTGTATATAAAGGAGAATGCCACATGTACCACTCCATCTATCAAGGTTGATACTGATAGTACAAATAAACAGTTGAATCCAGGCGAAGTTAAAATAATAGTAGCTGAATTTAATAAAGACTCTACCTCATGTAGTCTTCAGCCAGGTACTACTTATACTGTTGTTATTGTGACTGGCGGTGGACAGGCTTATAATGTGCCTGTGACAGCTGAGCAAGGCTGATGAAAGATTTAAAAATAATATATTTTTTCTTTAACATCTTTTTCTGTGAAATATCTTGAGTAGAGTGAGGCCTAGGTTTTCTATTTTTCTCGGATATTCTTCTCTTGTTATAAGATTTGTCTCCTCACTATTGTTCTCTATCGTTGTTGTGAGAAGTCTCTCTCCTCAGGATTTTTCTGTATGGGTCTTCGGTTTCTCTATTCTTCCTATATTATCTATCGGTTATGATCTTTGGGGATGGGCTTATGCTCGTAGACATGTTCTCGGCGTAAGATCCTCTTTATTCTCTGGTGCTATTCTAAACATTTTCTATGCAATCATCTCCT
>WYEN01000114.1 GCA_009903825.1 Desulfurococcales archaeon | reverse complement strand
CAAGCTTCAGAGCCTCTTCAATGACAGAGATCTTTTTATAATATGATGATGCTTTCTCAATAATCTCTTTATCAACACCTTTCTTAATAAGGATCTCTTTAAAATCTCTTGCAAGAATGGCTGTGCCCTCTATACCTACGGTCTTGGTCATAAGAATCTTCTCACCAGGTTTCGCTCCGCCAGTAGTAATAATCCTATCTATTCTGCCTATGCCGATTGAAGTAGATACTATCACAGGTCTTTTAACGGCATCTGTATACTCTGTATGTCCTCCCACAATTGATATATTAAACATATTAGCCGTCTCATGGATCTGACTGGTCATTCTATCAATCTCTCTCTCCTCAGCATCTGGTGGAAGAAATATTGTGGTCAGCATCCATCTAGGTCTGACACCTCTCACAGCAACATCATTTGAAGGTATCACAACACTTAAAAAGCCTATCAAATCTAAAGATCCTGTTATAGGATCTGTGTGTGCAACAAGAGCCTTGTCATCAAAAATCTTTATAATAGCAGCATCCTCGCCTATAGAGGATCCTATTAAGACGTCAGGATCTTTGTAGCCAGTTCTTTTAAAAATATATTTCTCAAGCTCATCAGCTTTTAATTTTCCGATCCTCATAAAAACTCCTTAGAAAAATAATCTGAGAAGATTAATAAAATAAAGAATCCTCAGAATGGGTTCATAAAGATCCTTAGAACAGTGACTAAAGCAATAAGACTTGCGATTAAAAGAAATATAAAGACAGGCTTAAGCTGTATATTAGCCTCAATATCTCTATAGAAAGATACTAGACCAGCAGCAGTTATAGGGCCAGGCCCTTCTCTCTTTCTTCTAACACTCATACAACCACCCACTACATAATAAGAATAAGACAAAATAAATCTTTCCAAATGACATGAGAAAGTGGGTCTGAAATGGTCTTCAAAAGAAACAACAGGGTTGTCCTCTGGATAAGACCCATAAGAAACATTGGTGTCTGATAAACCGTTTCTCGATAGATGGCGGTTCATTGCTTTTTATATTTATTGGTTTCAGACTCTCCGCCATCTATCTCTCAACGGTCTCCCCGAGCCCTCTCACCGCAGAAGCTCACCACCAGTCGCCTAGTGGCTCATCACCCTACGGCTCTTGGAAACCCGGGGTCACCGACAAGTATATAAGCTTCTGAAGTTTATAAACTCAGCCTCAGAACATCAATAAATATGAGTGTTACAAATGATTATAAAAACTAAAACAGCCCTCCCACCCCATTATTTCATATGGAAAAAATCAAAAGATTGTATAAGGGACCCGAAACAAAAGATCTATGAAAAAAGATCCTTAAATATAAAAAACTAAAATTCAAAAAATCTGATCCTTGATCCTTTGATAAACATGATTCTCTGATATATTTATTTCAGAATATTCAATGATCTTTTTATTAAAAAATTTATGTATATATTTTTATTCCAAAGGAAGCCGAGGGGTGAGGGTCGATCATCTTCGTTTAAATCTTAGGCTTCAGCTTATAACAATAATTAAAGGCTTCAACAGTTGTATAGAGAATTCTTAGTTTTCTTCATCTAAATATTTCCTCTTGACGAACATATTTTGAATAAGATCTGTGGAGTCAATAGAGGAAGTGGGATTAAGGTGGTCTCTATAGGAAGTTAGGGGGTTTACAGATCTATTCATAAGACTTTTTGTCTCAGATCTTCAGTATATATAAGGTCTCTAATAACGTTCATAAGAATCTTCTGTATATAGATTAATATATTAATCATCTAAATATCTTTTGGCTGGTGTCTGTCTGAAAAGATCTGTTCATATAGTTCTCGGCGTGGGATCTTCTTTGTTGATAGGTGTTTTCACATCATTGACATATTCTTTTATTCTAATAATATCAGGCGTCTTAGGATCTCTTTTTCCAGACCTGGATCTGAGGTATAGACATAGGATTCTTCTACATAATATTCTAATGCTTATAGTCTCAAGCATGTTAACAGGGTTTTTATTATTATATCTAGGTTTTTCACGAATATTCTCAGCATATTTTTCAGCAGGATTTTTTATGGGATATATGTCTCACCTCATAGGAGACATGCTCACTTATAGAGGGGTAGCTCTTCTATATCCTTTCTTAAGAAAAATGTTTAAGATCCCCATAGGATCCTCTGAATCAACATTAGTAAATCTTCTAGGATATTTAGTCGGGATCCTCTTTATAGCCATATATATCTTCAGCAAGATAAGACCTTAAAAAAGAGATTAGGATAATTTTAATGATAATATGAGAAAGAGAATTAGAAGAGAAACTCTTGAAGAAATAGTTTATACACTACTACAGCTGATACCTATGGGAAAAGTCTCTACATACAAATCATTATCAAAGATCGTGGGTGTCCATCCGAGGGTCATAGGATATATATTGAGGAGAAACAAGGATCTTATAACAACACCTTGTCACAGAGTCGTCTACGAAGATGGAAGAATAGGAGGATACAGTCTCGGAGCAGATTTTAAAAAGAGGCTTCTAGAGCTGGAAGGAGTAGAGATAGAAGAAGATGATAAGATTCCTAAGATGTATATTATTGATCTTGCGAAAGAACTATTAGAAAAATAGATATAGAAGCAAAAATATTTCAATAATGATCCTATGAAGATGATATATCAGACAATATGTGAAAAAAGATATAAAGATAATGGATATTATCTCTTTATGGTGTACATATACCATAGAGATTAGAGTGATTCAATTAATTATTAGTAAGATAGATTCTATCATAGTCATCAAGATAAAAGATTTTTTCATAACAAAGATAATGCCTAGAGTATATAAGCTTTGAAACGCATATGATCATTGAGTGATACAATGAGTAGAAGAATGTGGAAAGCCGTCTCACCATTGATAGCTACTGTAATATTAATAGCTGTCACAATAGCTATAGCCGCAATAGTAATAGCGTGGGTATATGGAATAATAGGACCTACGACAGCAACACCAGAAAAACTACAGATATATCCAGACGCAAGATTAGTAAATATGACTTCAGGTGCCACAGTTTTTAATGTTACTGTTAAGAATGCTGGTGGAGTAGCGATCTCTCTATCAAAAGTATATTTAAGAGAAAACACTAGTTGCGTAGCTACTAGCTTTATCGGCTCAGTCAGTTCTGGTCCCGGATATCTCTTCTCCTATGGTACAACTACCAGTTCTTCACTACCAGTGGGACAGGTAGCTAATCTCACTGCTGTGTTTAGCTGTAGTGTAAGCCCTGGCGCTACGTATACTGTGGTTATAGTGACTCAGAGTGGTCAGGCTTATTATGTTACTGTGACAGCTGAACAAGGATCATGAAAAGATCTTTTTAAAGAATTTATTTTTTTCCTCAATATTTTTTCTGTGAAATGTTTTGAGTAGAGTGAGGCCTAGGTTCTCTGTTCTTCTCGGATATTCTTCTCTTGTTATAAGATTTGTCTCCTCACTATTGTTCTCTATCATTGTCGTAAGAAGTCTTTCTCCTCAGGATTTCTCAGTGTGGGTCTTCGGATTCTCTATTCTGCCTATATTATCTATCGGTTATGATCTTTGGGGATGGGCTTATGCTCGTAGACATGTTCTCGGCGTAAGATCCTCTTTATTCTCTGGTGCTATTCTAAACATTTTCTATGCAATCATCTCCT
>WYEN01000058.1 GCA_009903825.1 Desulfurococcales archaeon | reverse complement strand
AGATCTATAGAGACGTTAGATTTACTGCTTAAGAAAGTTGAGAGAGGATATGTCTGTCTCTATTGTGGTTATTTTGAGAAGAGATTTGAAGACAAGATCATTAATAGATGTCCTGTATGTGGCAATCCATTGATACCAGTTATTGATCGAGTTCCTGAGCCTGTTGAGGATGAAGGTGTGTGGAGATGGTCAAAAGGTTTTTTAGAACAAGATCTATCTTATAAAATATCTTTAAAAGAAGGTTCTACGCCATTACTTAAGAGCAAGTCTATCAATAAAAAATATAGGATTAAAAATCTGTTTTTTAAAGATGAGTCTAGAAATCCTAATAATCTATTTATAGACAGAGGATCTGCATATCTCATCTCTCTTATTAAAAACAGAGGATTCAGAAGTGTCAACATAATATCTAGAGGAGATCATGCGATCTCCTTAGCGACTTATGCTCGAAGAGCTAATCTAAAATCTTTTGCAATTCTCCCAGCAGACACTCTTCCATACAAGATCTATCGAACTATGTTAGTAGCTTCTAAAGTGAAACTTGTTGAAGATTTTGAACATGCTCTCAATATAATGAGATACTACTCTAAGATCTCTCCTGAGAGAATATATATATCGCCTGCAGATCCTTATTTAATGAATGGTTATCAGACAATACTTTTCGAGATATTATATGAGCTTAAGAAACCTCCTGACGCCATCATTCTTCCTGTGGGAGACGGAGCTCTAATGATCTCTTTAGCTATATTAGCTAAAAAACTTGATCTTAAGACTATGTTTATAGGAGTTAGAAGCAAAGGAGAGAGCCCTCTATTAAGCGAGATCAGATCTGAGAAGCCTTTATTAAAAGAATATTTAGATGAGCTGTTGAGACAGACAGATCATGAGATTATAGAAGTCTCTGATGAAATGATCCTAGAGAGTATTAGAGAGATGAGCAGAGAAGAGGCTCTACCCATAGATCCTGTTAACGCATCTGTTATAGCAGCTTTACATTCTGAACATGTAGAAGGTCTAGATGACGTTATCGTCTTATTCACTGGAGGAGGTCTTCTACATGATCCGGCCGTCATGAAGATCGTATTGAAAGAGGAGAAGACTGATAAGATAGGTCTTGGATTTGTTAAAGAGAAGATACTAGAGATCTTGTTAGAAGAAGGTGGGGCGCCGGTCTATAGAGTGTGGAGAATTCTTGAGACAACATATGGTGTGAAAATCAGTCTGAGAACAGTATATAATCATATCAAAGATCTTGTGAATAAAGGATTGATAGAGCCTGTTTTATCAGATGAAGAGACTCCCGGAAGACCTAGAAGAATCTATATGGTCACAGACAAGATCTTTTATTATCTCATGAGATAAGAATCAAATTTTTGAAAGATCTATTGAGAGAAAATCTTATGAGATTAAAAAATTTCTCATCTAAATGGTTGAATGTAATGAGAGAAGAGATCAGATTATCAGTATATACAGCAACAGTATTTGTGGCAACTGTGATACTACAGATCTATACGCCTGCCACACGAGGATATTTTAATCTCGGTGAATCAGCTATATACACAATAGCTTATCTATCTACACCATTGATCACAGGATTGGCCAGTGGAATAGGATCTGCACTAGCAGATCTTTTGACAGGCTATGCGATATTTGCGCCAGGAACTTTATTAATTAAATTTACAGAAGGATATGTAGTCTCTTATCTCATGAGAAGATTATCTAAGGTGGAGAGATTAAAACTTGAGGCGGCATCAATAGCGACAGCTATATTAGCAGGTTTTCTAATCAGTTTCACCGGCATAATATTGTGGAGTGGCGAGGTCGAGATCAGCTCAGTACCTATTAACATATTAGGTTATCAAATGATTCTTGTGAGCACCAGCACAAGTATCGAATGGTGGATCTGGATTTTAATAGGTGTTATAGTGGCTCTAATCATGATCTATATGATAAGTGTGAGAGGAAAAAGACATCTTCCAATAGCGCTGTCAATAGGCTTAGGAGGTCTTATAATGCCCACTGGATATCTACTTTATGAATACTTTATATCAAATCCTCTACAAGGAATAGCTCCTCAGGCGGCATTTTTTGAGTATCCTATAAATATAGGTCAGATGATCGCTGGGTTAACAATATCTCTCTCAATAATAAGTTTTATTAGGAGAGCTCTTGAATGAACATTATAAAGATAAGAGGGGCGTCATTATCATTTGATAATAACATAATTTTTCATTCTATAGATCTTGATGTCGAAGGCTCTAGCATAATACTTCTGACAGGAGCATCAGGATCTGGCAAAACATCTTTTTTAAGAATACTCTCAGGCTCGATACCTAGGATATTCAAAGGATCTGTTGGAGGCTTTTTTCAACCATCTTTAAAAGAGATATATAGAAAAGTTTTTTATATGTCTCAAGAGCCTTGGTTTGGCATTGCAACGCCATATGTATGGTCAGAGATTTTTTCAACAGGATCTTCTGAAAAAGATCCTATGAACTATAAAAATTTTTTGAAAGAGCTTGGACTTCTACATTTATACAATAGATCTACATATACTTTAAGCGCTGGAGAGACCCAGAGACTTCTATTGTTAAAAGCATTTTTATCTAAAAAAGATCTTTTGTTGCTTGATGAGCCTACTTCGTATTTGGATAAAGATAATGCAGAACTTTATGCAGAGACTCTCTACAAATTTTCTTTGAAGAACAATCTCTCTATTATAATAACTGATCATAGAATAGATCTGTGGAAGAAATATACTGATCAAATATATGTTTTTGAGAACAGATCTATTGTAGAATATGAATCAAGCTTTTACAAAGATGTTTATAATAATTTTTTAGAGAAATTAAGAAGCTTATCGAAAGAGAGATCTGTTGATGAAAAAAGAAGATGCATATCTTTTAAAATAAAATATTTTAAATATCCTGGAAGCGAAAGGATCTTATTAAAAGATCTTGAGGGATCTATATGTGAAGGAGAGATTATTCTAGTAAAAGGCGTGTCAGGATCTGGAAAATCAACTTTTCTTAAACTGCTTATCGAGAGAATTGTCAATAGTAGATATAAAGATCTTGTCGAGGTCTATTACGAGAATATAGATGAAGATTTTGTGAGAAGAAATATCATATATGTGCCTGACAATCCATTTCTATTTTTCACAGAGCCTATCGTAGAGGAGGAATTGAGAGGAGAGGTAGAGCTTCTTAAAAAACTTAATATTGATGTTGAGAAGAAGTTTTTGTCTATCAAAAGATTGAGTAGTGGTGAGAGAAGAAGAGTAGCATTCCTCTCGGCAATTGGGATGAAGAGAAGATTTGTTTTTATAGATGAGCCCACTGTTGGGCTGGATCCTTTTAATAAATATTTGATGCTAAGACTTATGAGAGAATATGCTGAAAAAGGATTCACTTTCATAATATCTTCTCACGATCCTCATGTAGAGGCTGTTTCCGATGAGATCATATATATCAGATAAATTAAGATCTTTCAGAATATTAATAGAGTATCTCGTAGAGCTTTTGTTCAACTCTGTATTTATAGGTGACGACAATCCTGTTAGACATACTCCTCTTCTGCTTAACATAATCTTTTATGTAGAGATAATATATATGATCATCAGTAAAGATCTTTATCTAAAGATCTCTGGAGCAACTCTATACATAATATTT
>WYEN01000085.1 GCA_009903825.1 Desulfurococcales archaeon | reverse complement strand
AAGAATGTTGCTGTGTATTATAATAGAAAGATTATTCATATAACAAGTGGAGGCTTGATAGGTTTTCTCACACCAGTTATATTTGCAGAGCCTTTCACACCATTTATCTTCTCAATTATTCTGGCTTTCATAACATTATATCCTCATCTAACAGGAAACTTACTTGAATGGTTTCAGACAAAAGATAACTTGTATGAGGTCAATTTCTGTATTGCATGGGGATCTTCAGTGCTCATCTTATGGATCATGCTTAATAATCCTTGGATCTCTATTTTACCAGCATTATTCGTCTCTCTAGGAGATGCTGCGACAGGGATTGTCAGAAACACATTATTTAGAAAAAGAACTAAACATTGGATAGGAAATATAGCCATGGCGGCTGTGACAGCTCCATTAGGATACATCTTTGCAGGGATCTCAGGAGTTATAGCCGGGGTCGCGGCCTCTATTATTGAGAGATTTGAATATAAGATTATTGATGACAATATTCTTATAGTATTGATCTCGACGTTAACTCTGCTTATATTGAAGCCGACGACACATCTTTTATAATAAAATTTATGGCTTAACATGTTTTGATAATCTTCGTTTGATATAATTAGATATATAGGCTTCTTTATATATAACATAGAAAGTTTTACATCCGAAAGCCTCGCCTTTTAGGGTGGGGAGGAGGTCAGATTTAAATATCTTCTACACATATAATGTCTAGAGGATAAGAATGCCTCTGAGACCGGCCAGATGTTATACTGAGCGTAAGAAGCCTCCATATACAAGGAGAGAGTATATAGATGGGATCCCTCCGCCTAAGATAACAAAGTATACAATGGGCAATCCGCATAATCAATATAAATATGTTGTGAGATTAATTGCTGAGAAGAATGTTTTGATAAGACATAATGCTCTGGAGGCTGCTAGAACAGATGTTCATAGATATATGAGTAAATATGTTGGTGAAGACAAATACTTTTTCGTGGTGAGAAAATATCCTCATCAAGTTATTCGAGAAAATAAGATGCTGGCCTTCGCAGGGGCTGACAGACTTCAGGAGGGGATGAGACAGGCTTTTGGAAAGCCTATTGGCACAGGAGCTTATGTTAAGCCTGGAGACATAATAATGGATATATATGTCTCTGAGAGAGAACATGTCGCACACGCGATAGAGGCTCTTAGAAGAGCTAAGGCAAAGCTTCCAGACTCATATAAGATTGTCACGGAAGAGATTAGCTTAGGAGGCTAAGAAACAGATATTTTATTCAGATGATGATGCCAACATAATATGAGTGATGATTAAGGGTCGATGGACTGATGATTTTGTCATATATTCATATTCTTTATCTTTACTTCTAACTATATTTATTGGAATAGAGACACATGAGCTACGATGAGAAGAAGTCGATAACACAACATTTAGAGGAGCTCAGCAGAAGACTTTATAGAATAGTTATTGCAATATTAATAGTCTCTATAATACTCTTTATGCCTTTAAACTTTTTTCACTCAAGCTCTTTCAATCCAAAAATTAATTCTCAAAACCCTATTGAATATATTGTCGAGATGTTCACATATTATCTCAATGTCTTAAGTGGAGAAGGCTATGACTCTCTCACAACAAGATTTATAAAATTCACCAGAGATTATGTTCTTCCCAATGAGTCTATAATAATTGCCGGAGGTTCTGTCACAACTTTTCTAGTGATTCTTAAGACAACATTTGTATTAGCAATCATGATAGTCTCTCCCTATATTGTATATGAGATCATGGCTTTCATATGGCCCGCGTTATATCCGCATGAGAAGAAGATTGCTAAAAAATATCTTCTTTTAGCAACCTTATATATCGTCTTAGGACTTACAGTAGGATATTTTATTGTTGCAAAAACAGTCATGAGAGTAGGATTTTTCTGGGCAAGATCAGTTGGCGCAGAATTTTATATTAATTTTCAGAATTTTATTGATGAAGTTCTAAACTCAATGTTAGGCTCAATGTTAGTATTTCTAATACCATTCTTTATGATCATAGCCACTGAATTAGATTATCTAAATCCTTACACAGGCTTCATGAGTAATAGAAAACTTGTCTACGTGATCATATGGATAGTATTAGTATTCTTCTTGCCAGATATAACAGCTATTCTGTTGTTCATCATATTTATAGCAGTCTTCGAGCCCTCCTACTTGTATATGAAACATATAGCCAGGAGAAAAAATCTTGTTTCATAAATCTATATTAGAGAAGACTTTATTAGAGATCCGTATTCAACATCTCTTCCAACAACTACTCCTGGATATATTATAGAGTATGCGCCAATCTTTACTCCAGGTAGTATAGACACGTTTATCCCTGTTTTGACATATCCTCCTACGAAAGATCCTAGTTTAATTCTTCCACTACTTACTCTAACACCTTTCACAGTCACTTTAACAGGTTGTTCATCAAATCTGAGATTAGCCACTAAAGTTCCTGCACCAAAGTTCACTTTCTCACATATCACTGAGTCGCCCACGTAATTAAGATGTGGAAGCTTTGTCTCTTCAAATATGATGCTCTCTTTAACTTCTGTTGAGAATCCTATCTTAGCTCTTTTCCCTATATATGTATAAGGTCTTATATAAGCGTTAGGACCTATCTGAGCATCTTCATCTATATATACTGGGCCTTCAATATATGATGCTCCTTTCACGACAGCTCCTTTTGCTATATATACTGGGCCTTCAATAATTGTGTTAGGATCTATTCTTCCTTCAATTATTCTCTCATTCATTTTTGAAAGCATCTTCTTATGAATCTCGATCAGATCCCATGGTCTTCCAATGTCTCTCCAACTCTCTCTATCAACAGTCACATGTCTAATAATTTTTCCATGAGACGTTGCTATTTTAACAATATCTGTAAACTCGATCTCTCCTCTGTCAGATAGAGTTAGTTCATCAACATATCTAAGGATCTCTGAACTGAATCTATATATTCCAGCATTGATCAGATTGGAGATCGTCTGAGAAGGGTCTGGCTTCTCTAATATTCTCAAAACTTTGTCTCCATCATGAATAATAACTCCATAATTCCAAGGATCTTCCACAGGAACCGAGACTAATGTGTTGATATTTGAAGAAAAGATCTTGTCGACGACTTCTTTCTCAAAATAAAGATCTCCATATATAATCACGGCTTCATCAGATCTGAGATATGGAAGAGCTGTCTGAACCGCATGTCCAGTGCCCAGCTCTTTCCCCTGTCTCACCAGCTGAATATCTAAACCAGTTTTTGATGTGTAGGTATCTACAAATTTCTTTAAATCATCAAATCTATATTCTCCAACTATTATGACCCTAGAGATCTTGTCTCGAAACATATCTAACATTCTCTCAATCAAAGGTTTCCCAAGTATTGGTATCAGAGGCTTAGGTCTTGTGTCGGTTATAGGTTTAAGTCTCTCACCTTTTCCTCCTGCTAAAATGATCAATTCCAACGACTATTCCCACAATAGTTTTATACTAATTAAACAATTAAACAATTTTTTCTAGGGGTTGCAATGCCTTGTAAAACAGCCGTCATTGTTCATGATGATTATCTGAAATATGATTTCGGCCCGTGGCACCCTTTTAAACCTTATAGATGGAGACTTGTTCTAGAGATCTTAGAGAAAAAGAAAGTTTTTGAGACAGGTTATGTAGAGAGAATCTCCGCGAGATACGCCACCTTAGAAGAGCTGATGCTGGTTCACACGCCTGAGTATATTGAGTATGTTAAGAGAATGAGTGAGAGAGGAGAAGGTTTTCTAGATTATGGAGATACTCCTGCTAGAAAAGGTGTTTTCGAGGGAGCTGTGGTTAGAGTAGGAGGATCTTTAGTAGGAATAGATCTTTTGATGAATAATGTTTATAAACATGCTTTCAACCCCTGCGGAGGTCTTCATCATGCTAGAGAAGATGCTGCAGCAGGATTTTGTGTATTTAACGATATCGCGATCGCAGCCAGATATGCTCAGAAGAGATATAATATTAGAAAAATTGCGATCATAGATGTAGATGGTCACCATGGGGATGGAACACAAAATATTTTTTATGAAGATCCTGACGTGTTAACAATCTCTCTACATAGATATGGAATATATCCAGGCACAGGATGGTATACAGAGGTAGGGTCTGGGGCTGGAGAAGGATTTAGCATAAATATACCTCTGCCCGAGGGGGTTGACGACATATCATATCTATATATGTTTAATAATATAGTTGTTCCAGTAGTCAGAGAGTATAAACCAGAGCTTATAATACTTCAATATGGCGCAGACTCTCATTATGAGGATCCTCTTGTAGGACTTGGTCTGACAACAAGAGGTTATCAAGAGATCATGGATACGGTTCATCAGCTTTCACATGAGTTGTCTAGTGGAAGAATACTAGTCACAGGAGGAGGAGGATATAATGTTAATAACACAGCCAGGATCTGGAGCATTGGCGTGATAAGACTGGCAGGATTAGATATTGATATAGAAGATCTTCACGACAAAGTTGTATATGTCAGAGAATCACCCTCACAATATATAATAGATCTTGCTGAGAAAATAAGATCTTATCTCAAAAAATATTATAAAGATCTTTGAAGCCGAAGCCGCCACACTCGTCAGATGCACATCTACAAAACATTTAATAATCTATATGAAGATTATTAATAATTAGGTGTATAAGACGAATATAAATGAGATCTTTGAGTCTTGGAGAAAGATCCTTGAGCTGGCTAGAAGACCTGACTCTGACGAGTATAAACTTTTTCTCAGAATAATTTTTCTAGGATTCTTTCTCGTCGGAGCCATAGGATTCGCGGTTGGGATCATCGCGTATCTAATATTCTCTGTATTCGGTGGAGGATTATGAGCTCTGATAGACAAGAACAAGAGAGTCTGCCTGATGAGTTTAGAAAACTTCAGCTCTTTGCTGTAAGAACCATCGGCGGCAGAGAGCTTGATGTGGCTCTCACAGTAGAGGCAGTGGTTAATGCATTGAAAAACTCTGGGAGAGAGGATCCTATGAGCAGTTATCTGAGAGATATTAGAGCTATAATAGTTCCTCCAGAGGTGAAGGGATACGTAATATTTGAGGTACAGAATCTTCATACTGTTTATCTGGCTGTGAGAGATATTAGACATGTGAAAGGCAGAGCCGCGGGATCTGTTAGTTATAAAGATCTTGAGGAGATGATCAGAGTGAAACCGATCATAGAAAGCTTAAGAGAGAGAATGGTCGTAGAGATCATAGCAGGACCTTTCAGAGGCTCTAGAGGAGTTATACAGGCCATAGATAAAGCACGTGAAGAGGTTGTCGTATTTATAACAGAATCTCAGTTTCCTCTCACAATAACATTACCAGCAGAATTTGTCAGACCTGTCCAGCAATAGCTATATAAAGAGGTCTCTGACAAATTCTTTTGATATGATGTAGCCTCCTCCAGCAGACAATATTTTGTCTAAGATCTTTTCATCAATATAATCTACGTACACATACTGATCTATGCTTCTCATGATCTCGTTTTTATCCGCATTTATTATCTCAGCATATGATCCAACTGCTCTATCAATCTCTTTTCTAACTCTCGCGAGCGAGTCTATATATATCTTCTCTATATAATCTGTCAATCCCATCATAAGATTCTCATGTATAGCAAGTGTGCAACAGTGGTATTCTCCGAAAAGCTCTCTATATGGTATGATCTTGAGGTCGCCTCTGATTCTCATGATCTTTGAGACATGAGGCTCCCAGAGACTTATGATCTCTCCGCTTTTTATATCAAGTATTTTTCTCTCGATCTCTTCAACAGATCTGTAATAACTGATCTGGTAGTACGTCCTGAGGCTTCTCATAAGTGAATGTGTAAGAATCTCCATTGTAGATAGATGAGATGAGAAAGCATAGATCTTTTCATGACTCTTAAGATCCTCAGGATCTTCTTTAGAGATCATGTATGCGCCTCCTAAAACTCCTCCTTTTAAACTTTTTATAGGTGCTCCAAATCCTCTGTAAGCTATCTGAGTGTATATAGGGGTCATGGCCATATGAACATCTCCTCTTGATAAAGATCTTGTTAAATCAAAAACGTTTTCATAAAATATTATCTCAATATTATAACCGTCCTCTTTTAATTTTTTAATCATGATAGGCATAAAAACGTATTCACTGGATTTCACTAATCCAATTCTTATTAATTTGCCGGTTGCTGGATGAGTATATCTGACATGTTTCACGACAACAGTTCTGCCAGGACCTTTATATCTTATCACAAGACCTTTCTTCTCAAACTCGTCTATAAGATCTGATAGATAGCCTTTGGATACTCCTGTGATCCCTACTAACTCTCTCTGAGTGATCCCTTTGTACCCTGCTGATACTATCAGCTTTAAAATCTTCTCTCTCAGACTCTCTTTCTCTCTCAAGGATTTCTCCTCTTCATATATTCAAAATTTATTTTCTTTTATCAAAAATATTTGTTCGATGGTGGTGTGCTAATTATTGCCAAGGTTTGGAGATCCTTCTGAGTATAGACTAAAGATCTTTAGAGAACATAATTATAACAGAAGAATTTGTAAGATCTGTGAAACTCCCTTCTGGACCAAAGGATCTTCTGAGATATGTAATGATATACCATGTACAGATTATAGATTTTATGACATTCCTCTAAAGATCAAGAATTTAAGTTATGAAGATACTGTCAGACTTTTCCTAGAATTTTTTGAGAGAGAAGGCCATAAAATCATTGATCCTGCTCCTGTGATAGCTAGATGGAGAGAAGATCTTTATCTGACAATAGCTTCTATAGTGGTTTTTCAGCCTCATGTGACCTCAGGAAGAGTACCTCCGCCAGCTAATCCTCTTGTGATCGCTCAGCCATGTATAAGACTCGAGGATATAGACAACGTGGGTTTGACATTTGGAAGACATATGACAAGCTTCACTATGGGAGGTCATCACGCGTTTAACTATCCTGATAAATATATATATTGGAAAGATGAGACTGTTGCTTACGCAGAAAAGTTTTTCGGAGAACTTATAGGAGTACCTGAGGAGGAGCTGACATTTAAAGAGAGCTGGTGGGAGGGAGGAGGCAATGCAGGACCTAGTATGGAGGTCACCGTGGGAGGTCTCGAGGTTGCCACGTTGGTGTTTATGCAATACGAGGTTGTCGATGGAGGCTATAGAGAGATTCCTATGAAAATTGTTGATGTAGGATATGGCATCGAAAGAATAACATGGCTTACACAGAAGACTCCCACAGCATTTCACGCCGTGTTTGGAAACGATCTTGTTCATAAATATTTTAAAAAAATAGGAGTTGCAGAGCCTGATAAAGATCTTTTAGGCCTATCATCGATATATTCTGGGAAGATAGATCCTCAGAATCCAAGGTCTTTAGAAGAGTTTTTCAATAGATTATCAAAAGAGCTAGGTAGAAACAGAGATGATGTTGAGAAGACTTTGAGAGAAGCTATGAACGTCTTTGCCGTAATGGATCATGTGAAGACTCTTCTTCTAATGCTTGGAGATGGCGTAGTGCCCTCTAACAGTGGAGAAGGATATCTGGCCAGACTTGTTCTGAGAAGAGCTTTGAGAACTCTCAGAAGACTTAGATCTGATGTGTCTCTTAAAGAGCTTGCAGAGCTTCAGATGAGCAGATGGCAAGACACATTTAAAAATATCAGACGAAATAGTGATTATATCATTAGAGTCATAGAGATCGAGGAGGAGAAGTTCAGAGACATCATACGTAGAGCTCCATCAATCGTCAGAAGATATATCAGAGGAGGATTGTCTTTAGAAGATCTTGTGGAGATCTATGATAGTCACGGGATCCCTCCAGAGATAGTTTCAGAGATTTCGTCTACAGAAAATATTAAGGTGGAGATTCCTCAGAATTTCTACTCGATCATAGCATCAAGACATTCCAGAGCTCCGATAAAATTAAGAGAGAGAGTAGAAGAAGATCTTGTTAAATGGGCCTCTAAATATCCTGAGACTCGAAGACTTTTTCACGAGGATCCTATGTTAAAAACTTTTGAAGCAAAGATCTTAGGAGTTTATAATAATTATATCATTCTTGACCAGACATCATTTTATCCACTTGGAGGAGGACAAACATATGATCAGGGCTATATAATCGTTGGAGACAAGAGATTTAATGTTGTTGATGTCAGAAATATCAATGGCGTGATAATTCATAAATTAGATAGAGAGGCATCAGAAGATCTTATTGGCGAAAGAGTTAAAGGTGTGATTGATTGGGAGAGAAGATACAAGATCATGAGACATCACACTGCCACACATATTTTGATGGGGGCATTAAGAAGAGTATTTGGAGATCACATTTGGCAGGCTGGCGCTGATAAAAACGAATACAGAGGAAGACTTGATGTCACTCATTACGAGACGCCATCTAGAGAAGACATTAAGAAAATAGAGGATCTTGTGAACAAAATTATTGATGAGAGAAGAAAAATAACTGCCAGATATATGGATCGTTATGAGGCTGAGAAGATATATGGTTTCTCAATATATCAGGGAGGAGTTCCTGAGGATAAGATGATAAGAATTGTAGAGATTGAAGATTGGGATGCACAGGCATGTTTCGGCACACATTTGACAAACACAGGCGAGGTAGGAGGATTCAAGATAATCTCTACATCTAAGATAGCTGATGGAGTTGTAAGATTCGAGTTCGTGGCAGGAACTAGAGTATCTGAAGAGGCTTATAAGATGGAGAAGAGTCTCAGAGAAATATCTGAGGCTCTTAACGCTCCATATGATGAGAATCTCGTGTCGCGATTTAAGTCTTATATCGACTCGTATAGGAGCATGAGAAGTATTATAAGTAAATATAGAAGTATATGGATAGACAATATTGTTAAAAGACTTTCAGAGTTAGAAAAGATCAATGACATAAGATTGTTAATATTAAGAGAGCCTCCCGAAGAAGATGTTGCTAGAGAGTTAATTAAGAAATTATCTGACTCAGAAACAAAGATCATATCTATGATCATGATCCCTAGCGATAGAGGCGTTAACATAGAGATTTCATTATCAAAAGATCTTGTTGATAAAATTGATGCCAGAGAACTAATACAGGAGCTTTCAAAATATTTCAGAGGAAGAGGAGGCGGCAAAAAAGATCATGTGTCAGGGGTTTTAGAAGGATCCATAGAGTCAATCGAAGAAAAGATAAAAGAGATCCTTAGAAGAATAAGGGCTTAAAAACATGAGTATTAAAACAGTCTGTGTAGAGCCTGATCAAAGGATTATAAATGCCATCATTGATTATAAATATCTTCTCGACAGAGGATACGGACAAAAAATTTCTGCTGACATAGTCTCTAGCAGATATATCTTAAATAGTTTTGAGAGAGAATTTCTAATAAGATGTATACATAGATCAGATTATGTGAGAGAGATTTTGAAGAAAAAAGTTTCTGAGAAAGATCTTAGGAGAAACGTTCTTATCATAGATCTTATGAATGTGACTAGCACTTTAGGAGCCGCTTTAAAAGATGAATGTGTATATAGATGTGATGACACCTTCATAAGAGATATTCGAGGATCTAAAACAATTTCAAAAAACAAAGATCTTGTTAAAAAGATCTTTGAATTAATTATTGATGTATTAAAAGATCTTGAGTGTGATAAAAGTTTTTTTGTCTTAGATAAAAATATTTCGTATAGCATCATTCTGATGAGAGAGATAGAGCTTATAGCATCCTCAAAAGGAGTATATAGCGAGAATATATTAGCAGAGAAAGCTGATAAGACCCTCATAGAAAGATCTAGAGAAGGCGTTGTGGCATCAAGCGATTATGTCGTTCTAGAGAAAGTTTTAAAAACTTTTGATCTTGCTGGGCATATTATTGAGAAATATAGAGAGAGATTCCCTCAAAGTCTAAGGATCATTGATATAAACAGTGTTTTATAGTTAGAGATGTCTTAACTAATTCATCTCTAATATTTCTCTGAAAGATGTTTTAAGATATTATTCAAAAATGAAAATAAAATGATCTTACATAAAGATTCTCTATGATTTTTAGGTACTGCCTAAAAACTTATAAGCTGTAATCATATTATTATTTCTAAGGACATGTAATGATAAAAAGTAGATATAATCTGACAAAAAGTTTCGGACAGATCTTTCTGATGATTATTTTAATAATATTTATATTTATACAGTCAGCATCCACAGTATACTCTCAAAATACTCCTCTAGTAACTATAACAGTGATCCCTCCAATGTATGTCTCTATAGTAGACCTCATCGGAGGAGGTCTTGTGAAAGTAGTGTCGCCAATTCCACCAGGAGTTGATCCTCACACATATGAAGGTACTCCACAAGATATACAAAATGCTTTGAAAACAGATCTTGTTATTGTAGATGTGATAGGACATCTGCCGATAGCATCTAAACTTGTTGATGCCGCAAAATCTTCTGGAAAACCCTATATAATATTATTTGATGAGCTGATTAAAAGAGATTGGAGACCTCTTAAAAAACCCTCTGGTACAGACAACCTTCATATCAATATGGATAAAAATGTTATGATCTTTTTTGTTGAAATAGTAAGAGAGGAGATACTAAAGATCATTAGGGAGAAGTATCCTCAGAGCTATGAACAGGCTTCTCTCATTATAAACATTTCTTCTCAGAACATGATCAATATTATAAACTCTACATACACATATGCTGAGAGCAAGATCAAGTCTTATAATATTGATAAGATAGCTTTGTATAGTACTGCTAGTCAGTATCTTGCTAATTCGATAGGCATAGATCCTGTGTATATACTTTTGGAAGAGCCTGAGCAAGAACCTACTCTACAATCTATTGAAGCTCTTAAAAACTCAGGAGCTAGATGTATATTGATTCTTCAGGGTCAAGAGGAGTATACTAATGTTATTCTCGAAAGGATCCAGAGTATCGGCGTAAAACCTGTGATTGTTAATGTTAGAGAGGCAATATTAAAAGGCGTTCCTTATCTTATACCAGTAATAGTTGCTGATAAATTAGTCTCAGAATGTTCTTATGCATCCTCTCCTCAGATCAACACAAGATCCTTATATACAGATCCTTATTTTATAGCTCTGGCAACATACTCGATCATTGTTACAGTCTTGTTAATTGCATATATATTTCATATCGGACGCTCTAGGTCATTGAGGCGATAATAATGAAAGCTGTAGAGGTCAAAGACTTAAATGTTTTTATAGGAGAAGCTCATGTGTTGAAAGACGTATCTTTTGAGTTAGATCATCCTTCAGTACTTGTCATCGTAGGCCCTAACGGAGCTGGAAAAACTACTCTTCTAAAAACTATCCTAGGATTTATCAAAAGATCATCAGGCATTATCAAAGTTTTTAATACGGATCCAGAGAAAGATCCCGGAAGAATAAGGAATTTAGTAAGTTATATGCCTCAGATTCATAACATAGATCCTTTTATTCCTCTTAAAGTTAGAGAGATAGTGTCCACGCCAGTATTCTTTGGAGAGTCTGATCCTGATCTTGTTGATAAGGCTCTTCAGATAACAGGTCTAGAAGAATATGCTGACAGATATTTCTATGAGCTCTCAGGAGGACTTAGACAAAGAGTTCTTGTTGCAAGGGCGTTAGCTAAGAAGGCTGATCTATTGATTTTTGATGAGCCTTTGTCAATGGTTGACATAGGCTCCAGAGAACATATTATAGATCTTTTGATGAATATCGTAAGAAAAGAGTCTATAAGCATGATCGTGGCCTCACATGATGTGTCTCACTGCATCAAATACGATCCTTATATTCTTCTTCTTAACAAGACTGTAATAGGCTTTGGAAAAGCTAGAGAAGTTTTTACTCTGGAGAATCTTGCTAAAATATATGGAGCAGCAACTTTAAATGGAAAAATATTTTTCATGGGCGAGGAACATGGATCTTCAGTTCGCTAATTTTTTCTTAAATCCGTTTTATATAACAGCTGTGATAGGAGTCTCTCTGGCTTCTATAACAGGATCAGTAGTAAGTCATCTGGTTAGATTCACTAAGACACAGTTTCTCGCTATTGAGTCTCTTCATATGATACTTGCGGCAGCTGCCACAGGTTATCTAATGAATCTATTTATAAACTATTTATATCCTGATATAACAGCTTACATAATAATGATATTATTTATGATCATGGTCTCTTATATGATCAGCAGAGGTTATGAAGAAAACATGTCTATAGCTACAGTAGCTTTTCTCTCAGCAGCTATAGCCTCTTTAGCCTCTTACGGTCTCGCAATATATTCTCCTATAGGCCCCTCTATAATATATAACATATTGTTTGGATCCCCATTCTTTCTTAGAACAACAGATCTTCTCGTAAGTATTTATATGACTATAATAGTGTTAGGAGCAGTATTAATTCTGTGGAAAAAGATTCTATTGTTATCTTTTGATCCTGAGTATTTCGAGTTTTTAAATGGTTCGAGAAAGACTTCCCTCTACAGAATCATTGTTTACATACTGATAGCTGTGTCTGGGATATATCTCACAAGAATTGTGGGGGCAGTGGCAGCTCATATTCTAATGATCGCTCCGAGCATGACGCCTTTTATTAAAAAAATCTCTGTGTCGAAATCTACCATCATTATTCTTTTGATATCATTATCTTCAGTCACACTATCAGTTATAGCTAATCTACCATTTGGAGGAGTGTTAGGCATTTTTGCACTAATCTTTTATGTGACCCCCTCAATGATAAGATCTGTTGGAAGACATTAAATCGTATAATTTTTATATAATGAAAGAGATTACGATGTTAGGAAGCTCGTTATTTTGTTAGTGCTTTGACTAATCTGATCAAAAAGATCTTTTGATTTAGGAACTAAAGAAGGATCTATTCTTCCACTATTTATAGAATACTTAAGATCATTTAGAAAACTATTTAAACTAGCTCTCATCGTCAGGATCTCAGTCTGAATATTCTGTAGCATAGTCTTCTCACTCTGAGAAATATTCATATTCATTATAATATCTATATCTCCTTTAATCTTGTCAGTGGCATTTAATGCTGTCTCAATATTTGTTCTTGCAATATTAAGCATATCTACTGAGTTTGTCGCATTAGCAACTGTTATAATAATCACTGTGTTAGATGTTAAAACAAGTGTATATTTGATATTATAGATCATGTCTGAATATAGATAACTTCTCATACTATTCATGAGAGTAACAAGATCTTTTACACAAGTCTCTGAAACCCCTTGAGATGTAGATGTTCTTCCTAATCCTGTCATAAAAACTATTAAAAATCCTGCTACAAGCCCTAGCGAGAGTCCTATCAAAAGAAATATCGCTAGAAAAAGCCTTTGATCAATCTTCATCAGAGACCCTGATAATAAATCTCTAGAAGAATATATATATTCATAAGATCTGGATGCCTACTAGATCAGCCGTTAAACTATATTTAGAGGATGAAATTATTATTTTTAAAGGTATGCCTGTTATAACATCAATATATTCATATAATGTTGTCTCGTCATCTAATTTTATCTGATACATGATCACATATCTATAAGAGGTTGCAATCTTAAGATCTTTTGTTTCAACAATTTTTTTCTCGATACCTGAGACAGCTCTGACATTTTTTTCTGACGTAATGTTGTAAAATAGATCTGTTAGAGACACTATATAATAACTGATCCTTCCGTTCTGACCTTTCAAAAGATATGACTGTATAGAAGGATTGACAAGCCAGAAAACGCTGTAGATAGAATTGTTAATATCATATCTCAGAAACACGTCTGCCCTAGAGAAGCTGTTTATCGTGGAATTATCTTGCTTTAAGGTGGCGTTTACAACATATGATAATGCCAGCGTGTTGTTTCTATTGTTCATGAAATTATAATAAGTTTTGTCAAGAGAGATCTTTGAGTATCCTCCTATACTCTGATAAATGTTTATAGACATATACACTATGTAAATTGCCAAGAGGACTGTCAAGACTATTAGAAAAAACACTCTTTTAATCCTCAGAACCTCTTTCACGCTTAATATTAACACCTTATTGATTTATTAAGATGTCAGAATAAATAATTTTAGGAGAGAACTATATTAAGAGAGTATATATGGCTAGCTGTTAAAGACAAAAACTATTTAACGAGAATCGTTGAGAGACATAATGAGACATGTGAAAATAAAGAAAAAATAGATCCTGAGAATATGTGGAAAAAACTTCAGACACAACCTACATACAAAAGATTTGTCGATACACTAGATATATTCCTAAGATCTTTAGAATGCGAATTGAGAAATATAAAAGATATAGAGATCGATGATAACATAAGAGATTATTTAGAAAAGATCCGTGGAGAGCTCATAGAACTTAGAAACGACATATACGCTGAGAAAGCTATTTATAAGACAGATCTAGACTCAAGATATATTGAAAAGATCTTATCATGTATAGAAGAAATTATATTAAAAGCTATATGAGAAACTTAATAATAAAACAACTGTTTTAGATTAAGTACATATTAAAAACTGAGAGATCCTCGGCTAATTTTTCTCATAAAAATCCTCACAGAAATTGTAGATCTCATCATAAATGTCTTATATTTGTAGAATAAGCAAGTTTTTATTGATAGAGGTCGAGAAAGATCATAAAGTCGCATGTCATCTCTATAACATAAAATAAAAGATCCTGAAGATCACATAAATCATTAAAAATTAAAGCCTTTAGAAAAAATATTATTAATGAGCCGGGGTGCCCGAGCGGACTAAGGGGCTGGCCTGGAGAGCCAGTGGGGGCCAACCCCGCGCGGGTTCGAATCCCGCCCCCGGCGCTTATAACCTAAGATCTGTTGTCTATAGAGGAGAAAGGCAGCTACACATGTCACAGTTTTGGGATCATTTTTCCATATATGAATAATATTCCATGTTTCTCAGTCTCTTCTTTGATGAGTTGTACAAGATCTTCTGAAATGACTTCTACTGTTAAGACTGCTAAAAAGATTTTTTTATTAAAAACCTCCTCGGCGAATTTTATATCTTCAATAATTTTATTAATCTCGTATCTAGCTTCTTCAATATCTCTGATGTTTGTAGTCACCTCTCCAACGACCAGAGGATCTAGATTAAAAATATCGATCTCTCTGTATCTGCCGAGATGATATATACGAACATCAACTTGAACATTAATCTTTTCATTTGGAACTCCTTTCTCTCTCAAAAGATTTTCAATAAAAACAGCTGTATAATGATCAAGTGTTGTCCCCACAGCACTGGCAAGAGCTCTCATACCATCTTTTAACGCGTCAAGATCTTTCCTCATATTAATGTAATTCTTTCTCAACTCTCTTATCTCTTCCCATATTTTCTTCTGCTCTTCTTTTATAGATCTTATTTCTTCCCATATCCTATTTATATTATCCCAGATCTTAGATATATCCTCTCTTATTTTTATCTGCTCCTCCCTTAGCTTAATCTGTTCTTCTCTTAACAGTTTTATCTCTTCCCAGATCTTTTTATTTTCTTCTATTAAATAATCTAATTTTTTCAAGATCTCTAGTAAGCCTAGGTAGCCTGCTACAGTATATCTGAATTCAACATCTTTCTCTAATAACTCTAGAAATATCTTTTTCAGCTCTGTACTCATCACATAAAAATATTTGTTATTCTCAATATATGTTTAAATATGATGATCAGTGATTATTATTCTTTTTTAAAGAAGTGGTCGTGAAATACTACGTGTTTCACTCCCTGTATATATTTAAATATTTCTCCAGCTATAATAGACTTGGCTATCTGAAGATCTTCTGCAAATAATATCTCTTCTGGAGTATCGATCTCTACTCTAGCCTCCTCTTTAAACAACTTTATATTTATCTTTTCTTCATCAAGTTTTTTAATTCTTCTCAGAATAAGATATTTAATTTTCTCAACATCATCATCTATTTTTTTAATGATCTTGTATTTGAAGACTAAGGTTTTGCCGGCAAGAGGATGATTAAAATCTATCACTACTCTACCGCCTGAGATACTTCTCACAACACCTAATGCACCGCCTATCTCAACCACCTTCCCGACCTCAGGAACTATATTGTTTCTCACAAGCTCTCTCAGGCCGAAAATTTTTATCTTATTAGGATCTCTATCACCATAAGCTTTAGAAGGCTCTAAGACAATCTCTTTCTCGACCCCAGGCTCAGAATTTTTTAAAGCCTCTTCAAATCCTTTGACATATCTGCCCTCACCTATGATCACAAGCTTCGGCTTATAAATCTCGTCCTCACGATAGACACCTCTCTCTTTAGCCTCTTTCTCAGAAGTGGTCTCTATAAGCTCATTAGTCTCTTTGACATATGTAGAGTAGTCCACTAGAAGAAAATCTCCTTCTCTGAAACTCATTTTATGCACCTGAGTAAAATAAATTAACAAGCTTAAAGATATTTAGATGAGGCATGTTATGAACGAAGAAAATGTCAAAATAAGAAGTGGTGAGAGACTGAGAAGATATCTTATAAATCTCTCACAGGCATTAGAAGAGGCTGAGAAAAATTTCTCAGGAGGATCTGAGGCTAGAAAAGTTCTTGAAGAAGCAAAAAGATATTTTGAAGACGCGAAATATTATTATGATAAAGAAGATTATGAGACAGGACTTGTGGCAGCATCATATGCAGAAGGACTTTTAGATGCATTAAGAATGCTAGGATACACAGACTTCACATGGCTGAGACATATAGAGGAGAAGAAGATCTTTATGGGAGGAACATTTGACATAATACATCCAGGACACATAAGATTATTCAGAGAAGCCTCTAGACTAGGAAAGCTATATGTGGTGGTGGCTAGAGACGAGAATGTGAAGAAATTTAAAGGTAGAGAGCCTGTAAACCCTGAGGATTGGAGACTTGAGATAATATCTTCTATAAGATATGTATATAAAGCATTATTAGGAGATAAGACAGATCCTATCAAAAGTATTGAGATATTAAGACCGGACATAATATTTCTAGGGCCTGATCAAGTATTTGATGAAAATTATCTCAGAGATGAGCTTAACAAAAGAGGATTAGGAGACATAGAGATCATGAGATACAGCTCTAGAATAGGTGAGTACTCTTCATTGGGAGTTATAAGAAAAATATTGAGCAAATATTGTATAAGACCTGATCAATGTAGATAAGATCTTTTAAATAATGAAGAGAATATTAGAGGCCTCAGCTTATAGTTATACAACGATCATATTTTAATCCTAAGGATCTTATGTATTCATCTTCTGTCACAAAAAGTTTTGAAGGAACTATAAGTATTTGAGGAACCTCTTTCAAAGGATCTTTTAACATGAATTTCGCTTCTCCACCACATATTATAGTATCTTCATCAATATGGATCCCTAACACAAAACTTTTTTCATTAAATAGATTCTCTCTAAATCTTTCTTCAAGTTCTAACAATATCCTAACAGCATCTGATGTTCTCATAAAGATATTCTTCTCAACATCTATATCAAGAAGATATAACGTGTGTAATCCTCTGATCATGTTTTCTCTAAGAACATGATAAGGATATTCACTTAATATATTATCTTTCGGAAATGTTATCGTAGAGATCTTTCCAAGCCTATAGATCATTAGACCAGTGAATCCTAAGGCCGCATGTATAGATGAGATCCCTGGGACATATCTTATACAAAAGCCTTCTTCAACAGCTCTCTTAGCAATAGAGACATGTGTTGTTGCTGTCATAGGATCTCCCCATGTTATTAGACATGTGTTAACATTTTCTCTAAGATTTTTAAGAAGGATCTCTCCATTTAAATCCTCAAGATCTTTTCTAGAGACTCTAATGATCTTCTTCCCAATGATTTTCTCAAGATCCTCTATTCCTCCACGTGAAGAGATTGAGGTATATTCTTCTGCAAAAATTTTTTCACATCTATCTCTCAGAATCTCTAAGGCTTCTAAAGTTATTTGTTTGAGATAAAGTCCTAGACCAATTATATATAGTTTTACACATCTATCTTTACTACTCACAATAACACCCTTTGATCGAGGAGATAACTATAATATTATGATCTCTGTGTCAAGATTTCTGATATTAAGAATAGCAAAAGAAGCTTTCCCACTTAATTTCCCAAAAAGCTCCCCCGGGTTGAGAATCAGAGTGTCTTTTAAAAATCTATTATCAATAACATGTGTATGACCATATAATATTACGTCATAAGATCCTGATCTTGCCAAAGCCTCAACATATTCACGGGTCTCTTCCGGAGATCCTTTTCCATGGATCATAAGAATCTTCTTTCCCTCTATTACTAACACGTATGGAGGATCCTGAACTTCAGAGCCGTTTCTATCAGCAATCTTTTTTAAACCAATTTTCTCACCATCATTATTACCAAAGATAAGAATCACTTTGAGTCCTGCGGACACGAATCTTAATAATGTAAATGGAGACACAACATCTCCTAAATGAATCACTCTATCAATTCCTCTCTCTCTAATCAGCTTAATTGCTATATCAACATTATCGAGATTATCATGAGAATCACTCATAACAGCTATATAAGAATTCTCTACGGCCATTATCTCACCAATAATATTTCATACGCCTCAATATATATGATTATTA
>WYEN01000051.1 GCA_009903825.1 Desulfurococcales archaeon | reverse complement strand
TATAGTCATATAGAGAAGTTTTATAAAATGTTTTCTAAAATAATGAGAGAAGCCTCTGAATATATTAATGCGTGTGATTATGATGTTGAAGGATCTGTTATTGGCTATATGATAATTAAGGAATGGGGAGATCCTTCTAAAGCTAAGAGAATGAAATTCTCAACATTAACTAAAGAGGATATAATTAGAAGCTTTAGACATCTAGAGCCTCTGGATATAAATATGATCGAGGCAGGGATCGCTAGACATGAGCTGGACTGGATCTGGGGTATCAACATATCTAGAGCATTGACAGATCTTTATAGAAAGAAATATGAAAGTAACAAGATTATTAGTGCTGGAAGAGTTCAGACGCCTACATTATATGAGGTGTTGTCTAGATATGTCGAGAGAGAGACTTTCGTACCATCACCTCTCTACAGAATCTCTCTCAAAGGATCTTATGATAACAAGATAATAGAATTTGAAGATATAGAAGATCCTTTGAAAACTAAAGAAGATGCTCAGATACTTCGCGAGAAAATTATTGAAGAAGGATTCATAAAGATTGTAGATTCATCAGAGAAGACGCTTGAGTACTCACCTCCGCATCCTTTTAATCTAGGAGATATTCAGACAGAAGCTTATGAGCTTTATGGATATTCGCCATCTGAGACTCTAAAGATCTTAGAAGATCTTTATTTAGAAGGTCTCATAAGTTATCCGAGAACAAATAGCCAAAAGCTTCCTCAGACTCTTAATCATAGAGAGATATTATTTAAATTATCAAAGATAAGAGAGTATAAAGATCATGTTAACAGAATATTGTATAAGAAAGCTCTTGTTCCTCACAACGGTCCTAAAGATGATCCTGCACATCCAGCAATTTATCCTACTGGAGAAACCCCCTCTAAGAGACTAGATCTTAAGTATATGAGAATCTATGATCTTGTTGTGAGAAGATATATAGCGACATTTTCAGACTCTGCAATAGTCTCAGAGATTATTATGAAGGGGTGTGTTGCGAAAAGATGTTTTAGAGCTAGTGGAAGAAGAATTATTAAGAAAGGATGGTTAGAGACATATCATTTTTATAGAATCGAAGAAAAATTTATTCCAAAGATCACTGTAGGTATCGACATACCTGTGAAGGAAGTTAAAATCATCAGAAGCTATACAAGACCTGTCAAATTATATGACAGAGCCTCACTACTTAGATGGATGGAGAGAGAGAATATAGGCACAGAATCTACAAGAGCAGAGATTATAGATACATTATTTAAGAGAGGATATGTATCAGGGAGGAATATAAAAGTTTCTGAGCTAGGGATCGAGGTTGTGAATATAATCTCAAAATACTTCCCAGAGCTATTGTCAACAGCTCTCACAAGAAGATTTGAAGAATATCTCCAAGACATTATCAATGGGAGAATGAAAAGATCCGTAGTGATCAAAGAAGCGATAGATGTGGTGAATAAATTAATAAAAAGATTTCGAGAAGAGGCTATTGACAATATAAATAATGAAAACAAAGATCAGAGATGTGTCATATGTAGATTAGAACGTGACAAAAATAGTGTATATGGCTTCTGTTATATTCATGAGATAGCATATAGAAATCTTGTCAATACATTTGAAAACTGGAGATCTGATGGATATGATTGGAGCAGTTATATTGAAAAGATCTATAGAAGTAAATTGACAGGTTCTTACGTTAAAGAAGTGATTGAATATCTAAGAAGAAGGTCTAGATCGTTATGAGAATAGATACATCTCAAATATATATAAAACTTCTCCTTTTAATACTCATACTGATATTTATATCACAACAGATCATGTATATATTAGTCTACATTAAGATATATAATGCTTATGATAAAATCTTTTTTATCTCAGCTGTTTTTATAATGATCGCATTGTTCATACTTATGATCTCTCCTATAGAGGTTATATTGACATCTCTTCCAATGTTTCTATACTCTGTTAGTTATCTCATTTATTTGTATGCTCATGTCGCTAATATTTTATATACAGATATTCTATCTACAATCTTTTTACTAATGATCATATCTATCTATGGTTTATACCGATTCAGAAGAAAACTTAAGATAAGATCTTTCTCAAATATTTTTGTGGTACTCTCTAGAATATTCTATTACATAAAAGATGAACCAGGACATCTTCTTATAACAGAGGGTCTGATCTTATTGTTATTGTCTTCAGCCGATATTTTACTCAATTATATCACTGGCAAAATATTTTTTACAAAACCAGAAAATCTTTTAGGAGCATTAATAGATGGAATATTTATAACATTTATCAGAAACAGAAAGATCATATTTACAAGCGTCTTCTCATGGTCTTTCACGCCATTATTATATTATGTCTCTTCAACTCATATACACACAAGACCAAGATTATACAGAGAGATTTTTAAAGAAAAAAGTGTCGTAATAGATGATGTTGTTGTAGATAAACAAGCTAATCTGATGATCAATGTAAGCACAGATCTTTCTCCACACATGCTTGTGATAGGTTCCACAGGAACTGGCAAAACTGTTCTCAGCAAAAAAATCTCTAGATCTCTCGTTAAAAATAATATACCTGTCATAATATTTGATCTTCATAATGAATATAAAGACTTGGGATTCAAAAGATTAGATCCTCGAGATATAACTGGCATAATGATCAATGACATATATTCTAACAGAGACTCTCTTAACGAGTTTATTGATGTGATAAGAGCATCATTTAAATTAGGAGCTTTACAGACAGCATATCTTCAGGATCTATTGACTAGATATGTTGAAGAGAGAAGAAGTATACAAAAGCTTCCTGAGTATCTTGAGGAAGAGATCAAGAGACAAGAAGATCCTGAGGCTCAGAGAGTACTCAGAAGTCTTCATATGTATCTTAAACTGTTGTTCAGCGAGATCTCTGAGATTAAAAGTGATGTTTCTTGGAGACTTGATGAGCCTGTGACAATAGACTTAAGTAGTGTAGGAAGAAACAATTTTCTTACAGATATTTATGTCTATTATTTCATAAGATATATATGGAGATCAGCTAGAGAGAGAGGATTCACGAGAAATCTTAATCAGATGATAATAATAGATGAGGCTCATAACATTTTAAGAGGAAAGATTCATGAACTTCTCTCAACAATATTTAGAGAAGGAAGAAAATTTGGTCTAGGATTAATAGTCATAAGTCAACAGATCTCTGATGAGATGTCTGAGTATATAAATAACATAGGCAAGATCATAATATTCAGGATAGTTGACATGAAGACAATAGAGATCCTCCAAAAGATCTTGGATGATGAAAATATATCCAGAGATCTTCTGAGACTTAGAGAACTAGAGTTTTATTATATAGATCTTACTGGAGAAAGACAGATCTTCAGAGGAAAGATTTTAAGAATATAATGTATGCCGCCGGCGGGATTCGAACCCGCGACCCCCGGATCTCTCAGATCTTTATACCGTATGAGTCCGGTGCTCTACCAGCTGAGCTACGGCGGCATCGTCTTCAAAATATTATTATGTCTGTAGTTTAAAAATTATTCTTTCAGAGATCTTTTGTTTAAGAGTTTTTGAAAAAGATCTTTAGTATCTAAACGATTTATACAATAGTTTATGTATCAGATTATCTTGCAAATGTCTTTTGAGATGCTTTATCAATGTTAATAGTATTTATATCCCTAGTTTGAGTATATAGATTTGGTGATTAATTTTTGATAACTATAATAGGCGCAGGTAAAGTAGGCACAGCAGCCGCTATATATATAACATATGAGGAGCTTGACGATGTTCTTCTCATAGAT
>WYEN01000088.1 GCA_009903825.1 Desulfurococcales archaeon | reverse complement strand
ACCCTTATAGCTTGGGAAAATAATTCTGATAAAACGCTCCACATCAAAATCAGATGATAACAGAGAAGCCAGAATAACCGCTCTGGCAGACGCAAGAGGTTTTCTAGTCCACCAAAAAACATCTCCCAAAAAGGAGGTCTCCCAGGCCGTTTCTCAGTAGATGGCGGTTCATTGTCACTCATATCTATTGGTCTCAGGCTCTCCGCCATCTACTTCTCAACGGTCTCTCCGAGCCCCCTCACCGCAGAAGCTCACCACCAGTCGCCTAGCGGCTCATCACCCTACGGATCTCGGAAACCCGAGGTCACCAATAGATATATATCTCTGAGGTTTATAAACATCAGCATATCTCATAACGTTAAGAGGTCTCAGAAATCAATGAATATGAGTGCTACAAATGATTATAAAAACTGAAACAGCCCTTTCTCTTTAGCACTTGCAATATTCACGATTTCAACAGGAGAATTTCCAGATTCTAAAAGATTTTGCAAATAAAGACACCTTAATAAATATTTGATTTGATAACATAAAAAATTTCTAGACAATATTATTCTAATACTAATCTAATCATGAGATCGCTGGAAACACTCAATGATCTTTTTCAATTCTTCAGGCAAATAATTTATAAAATGATCTATGTTAGAGACATTTTCGAGCCTCCTACTTAATTCCTTGATCATTAGTGTCTGAAACATCTTTTTCTCATATTTACGCTGAATCTTTTGCTCTATGATCCTAATAATGTCGTGGCAAGTGCCTGTTTCACATCCTGACAAATTCATGACCTTACATAATATGCTTTCAAGACATGGATGTGCAATAATTATACTTACTTTATTTAATTTGTTATCAATATCTCTGAGATGTTCTTCTACAATGTTTCTACGGATTGTCTCAGGATCCTCTCCCTCACTATCAACCAATATAATCACATGATCATAATTATACTCGTCCAATGCTGTTCTCACATATCTATCTATTCTATTATCACATCTATTAAGAGGACTGCTAACACTCATATGAATATTTTTATCTACAAGATCATGCCTTTTCAACATATTTAAGAACTCTTTCAAGAATTCTTTAGCATATCTATTATCTGGAATGATATATACTTTATGTTTAGACGAAATTATTTGACACCATCAGCTTTTAAGCTCTAAGAGACCTGATGATATAAGCTCGCTCAATGTAAGCTTTCTATTTCTAAGTATTTCAGCAATCTCCTCATTAAGTCTATAAGCTTTTGTCTCTCCATTTTCAAGTCTTAATATGATGACCTCTTGAACTTTTTTCACATAATTAACAGGGGTCGTTGAATGTGTGGTAAGAATGACATAAAGATCGCTATATCTAAACTCGTCAATTAAAAACTGTTGAAGCTCAGGATGAAGACTGTTTTCAAACTCGTCAACAACTAATAGTGTAGGTCTCCATCTGAGAAGACTTTCTAATATAAGAGTCTTGAGAACACCCTGTGGAATAGATATAGGAGCCAGCCTTAGATCATCTGCAATAAGTCTCATAAAAACTCTGCCGTCAGTAGTAGCCTCAAAAATCACATTAAAATCTTCATAACCAGGAAAAGCATATTTTAAAGCCTCTTTCAAACTCTCATCAACATGACCACCTGTTATAGTAAAGAAAAACTGTATAAAATTAGAGGCGTCAGACTTAAGTCTCTCTTGTCTCTCCAAGCTCTGTGGAGTTGAAACATCTCTCCAATCAATGTTTCTTAGAATAGTGATGCCATCGATAAACCCATAAACAATTAAAGAGGCGATAGAGATTATTAAAGAAATATCACGTAAAATATGTTCTATCATAATTTCTGCACTAACTTTCTTAACTATCTCCTGCAACAGATCAACATTTAGATCTTTCCGTTTACTAATAAGATCCTGATACCTAGGCGAATTAGTATTAAAAGATAATGTCTCTCGAATAGTTCTCACCATCTTTTCACGACATTTCTCTCCTAAAACGCCTTCTTCAATATAGCCAACAAAATCTTCAGGGGTAACGATCGTGCCTAATGTAATATTTCTTTCTAAAATAGGAAAAACCATATGAATCAAATATGTTTTTTCTATTTCACATGCGAACTTAAGTTCTGAAACAGTAGGAGAGAAGATCTCAGATATATTAAATAATAATGTGAGAGACGTGTTTTCAAGCATATCTTTAATCTCTGGAGCTAGTTTTTGTTTTCTATCAATCTCTTCTAGTTCTGCGTATAAAGCGATAAGCTCAGGAGGAAATGTCTCTAATTTTTTCTCATAACTTTCTTTCAACTTATTCATCAGCTTAACAAAAGATTTAAATATCTCCATCATATTAGTCGTGAAAATCATTAGATTTTTAGCTGTATCCACATGTATTTTGAAGCTTTTGCCTTCGATCATGAGATTTTCTCTCAGAATCTGAAATCTACCTCCTTTTCCACTTATATCAAGTTCATATGTGATGTTCATCGGCTCTGATAGATTGATTAATGTTTCACGTAGATATTCTATTATCATTACGTCTCCAAGAAGATGTATTATTTCACGAATTCTATTCTCTAGATTATCAACTTGTAGTTTAACTCCTATTGTTATTGGAAGATTTTCATCATGACGCCAGACAACATTATTATAACCCCACCATCTGGAGAACGGGTTTAGATTCAGTCCTCTGGCCCAATCTAATGTGCTGGTAAGCAGTTCTAAAGCCTCTACTAGAGCAGTCTTTCCAGAGCCGTTTGTTCCTATAATAATATTTAATTTAGAAGACATATCAAGCCTGAGGTCTCTAATAGATTTGAAATTCTTGATCCAGAAGCTTTCAAACGTTGCCAATCTGCCAAATTCTTTCAGAGATGTCATCGAAACTCCCAGGCTTAACTCTCTAATAAATTTATGTCTTGATTAAAATATATTCAAGTTTTAAATAGATCATAGATTTTTATATTATGAAATATAATGATCAGTGTTCAAGTATGAGTTAATATTAATAATAACCTTTTATCTTTTCTCACTTTTTCTAAGCTTCTGCTCCCATCTGAATCTCCATAATCCTCTTCCGAAGGATTCTACTGCTATCTCAAGCTCTTCTGCCAACATATCACTGATCAAAGGTTCGTCAGCTGTTGGAGACACTATTATATCTGTTAACACTTCTTTAGACTCTGAATCTTCGGTCAAGATTTTCACCATAGCTTTTCTAGGATAAAACCATGCTCTCAAAGGGCCTCCCGCAGTCTCTAAAACAACTTCATGAGCCTCCTCAGGAGGCCAGAGGCTGAGAGTTTTTGCATTATCAATTGAGATGAGAAGCTGTGGAGTAGGAGCTTCAAAGCCGCTGTTTAATAAAGCTATAACGTCAATATTTTTCTCATCAACTTTTATTCTTAGTCTCAGTCTCACCGCCATAGACAGCTCCCTTGATCCTTCCTATACGAGCTATGGACTTATATCTTATTCTTCCGATAAAAACTTTTTTATTCTCAACACTCATTTTTAATCCCAATAACAATTACGCATCTCAACATTATAACAATTTTATAAAAAGAATCTTTCTTACGAGGGTTTTGATGTCCATTCTAAGAGAGTTTTTATCGAATGCTCTTTGAGAGGATGTTCCAGCAATACCTTAGGTATGCTAATGATCATGTTTCTCTTTATAGGATGTTTTATAAGTTCTGCTATGAAGCTTTCTCTCTTGTCTATAAGTCTTATAATGATCTTTACTATATGATGATGAAGACTTCCCCCCTCAGGCATGTATCTGCCGTATCTAGTTGTGGTGTTAAAGATCATTATTTGATTAAAATGTGTGAGCCTCATGATCAGTCCTGAGACTTTGGTTGCGTCAGTATATCTCAAAGGATCTTTAGACAGATAATTATATGGAAAGATCAGTAGGACAAGAGATCCTCTTATATCGACAAGATCTTTTAATAATTTGATTGTATCGTCTAATTTAAATGCCCTAGAGATCATTATGTTGCTCATGTCGCAATTGAAGTATCTACAGAGCCTTGTTAGATATAAAGTGTCTAATCCTCCAAACTCTATATTAAACATCACATAGATCTTTTCATAAACACTTCTATAAGCCATCACATAGTGAGCTGTCATAAGCGTAAGCCTAGGATCTCCATAGAACTCAATTATCCAACGTCTATCATACGGATGTATAAGCTGATCTAATAGTCTTAAACCTGTTATACTCATAGATCCTCTTATATATAATCTCTCTTATATTAAGAGGAGAGAGAATGTCGAAACTATTTTCTCTCAGCTTCTTTACACAAGATCTTTATTCTTCTGAGAAGATGTATAAGAAAGATCTCTAGAGGATCTGTGGATCCTATGTGAGAATATGCTGAGACAGTCGTCTCAAGATCTTCTAGAAATCTCTCTATAAAAATCTTGTCTTCAGAAGACAAGATCTCTGAAACTCTTCTGAATCTTCTGACATAATCCTCAACAGCAGCCTTGAGAGAAGGAGTTGTTCTCCCCATATATCTTCAATAACCGGCTTGTAAAAATATTCTTAAAAACTCTTGTATAAAGATCTTTCATCTTTTAAAAGAGCCTCATATATATAGGGATAGACGACTTGAAATGGATTTTAGACGTCTATATAGCTGATGGAGAGACTCGTCTAAAGATTTTTGATGATGAAAAAGGCTCTACAGAGGATCATAGAATAGATCTTGATTTCTATGGATATATATCTGGAGAAGATATTGAGAGTATTATTAAAGATCTTAGGAGCATAGATGAGATTGAGGATGCATGGGCTGAAGAGTGGAGATGTCCGCCTTATTATGATACAAAGACTCGTGTAGCTGTCTTCAAAACTAGAGATATTGATGTTCTCAGACGTATCCTCAGGATCTCTAGATCTAAAGGTCTCAAGATATTTAATGATTATCCACATCCACTTGTCGAAGCACTCTACAGAGCAGATATACGTCCTCTGACTATGATCAGAGAGTTGGAAAGAGGCAGAGTAAAGACTCATCTCTGGAGACCTTCTGATAAAGATCCTGAGATAAGATATGTTCTACTAGATTTTAGAGAAGGTTATTACACAGCTGAGACTAGAGATGATCTTCAGAAATTCTGGGATGTTGAAGAGCTCATAGATTATTTAATGTCAGAATATTTTCATATAGGCTTCTCAGATCCTTATGTCTATATGAGGATCATTGAGAGAGAGCCTCACATAAGATCTAGAGCGTATAGATGGGTTTCTGGAGGAGCTTTCACTCCTCATCAATATTTTGAGTGGAGCAGATTAAGCTATACACCTCTGAGTCTTATGAACAACATAACTATCGGAAGGATCCTGACCACTATAGAGGCTTTACACTCTAGAAGAGTTAAAATGCTTATAGACAGATCTCAGGGGAGGAGAGAGTTATGGAGAAACATTAGAGAACTTATTGAATATGACAGAGGAGGCGTGATCTATCAGCCAAGGCCAGGGCTCTACTGGAGGGTGTGTCAAATAGATTTCAAAAGTCTTTATCCAAACATAATAGTGAGATACAACATATCTGGAGAGACAGTCGACAGACCTCTCTGTAGAAACATTCTAAAGCTCTCGTGGACGCCACACAAGATATGTCTAGATGACGAAGGGATCGTCCCTATGAGCATTAGAGAACTTATTCATCTAAAAGATCTTTATGAGAGACTTTATAAAGAGAGTGGAGACAAGATCTTTTCTGAGAGAAAAAATGCTGTAAAATGGATTCTTGTGGCAAGCTTCGGATATCTAGGATATAGAAACAGTCTATTCGGCTCAGTGATGGCTCACGAGACTGTGACGAGCACCAGCAGAGAGATCATGAGAAAAGCCAGGCTGGCTGTAGAGAAAGAAGGATATAAAGTTGTTCATGCTATAGTAGACAGCATATTTGTTGTAGAAGTCGAAACCTTTGATGAATGCATGTTTCTCAGAGACAAGATTATGAGAGAGACAGAGTTTGAGGCAAAGATAGAGGCTCATTACATATGGCTTTATATACCTAGAAGTTTTGTAGACGAGAGAGGAGTGGCAAACAGATACTACGGACTGCTCACGGATGGGACCTGGAAGATCAAGGGGCTGATGATTGTTCGAAGAGATACTCCACCGCTAATCAAAAGAGCTCAGTATGAGGCTCTTCAAAAACTTTTCGAAGCAAAAACTCCTCAAGAGCTTGAGACAAAGATCTTTGAGACAAAAAAGATTTTAAACAGATACATAGATATGATCAGGAGGAGAGAGATAGATCCTCGCGAGCTGATCATAACAAGACATAGTAGAACAAGAGATATATATAGAAGACCTCCATCATATGTGTTAGAGACGTCGCCACCATATAGACTTGTCTATATTCGAAAAGGACTAGACCTGTTGAGAGAGGAAGAGAGCTTGGAGTATGACATAGATAAATACATAGATCTATTGTATAAAGCTTGGAGAGAGCTTCCGACTCAAACCGATCTTTATCAATCTAAAGTCTGAAAGTTTTAATCATAGTCTGGCTCTAAATAATAGGGGATTTTTCACGAGAGTTATAAAGAAATGGACTGTCTGCGGCCCTTTCCCATATTCCACTTTGTTAAACGATGGTCTAGAAAGTTTCTACATAGATTTTCTCAAAGAAGTAGGTGGTGAAGAGAAGGCTGAGCTCAGACCTGAGATGACAATTGGTGAGGCTAGATGTATTGATGTCTCAGCTGATGAAAATGGTTATGTTGATCTTGTTAAGATATTTGGTGAGACTTTTGAAAAGTTTTGGAGGCTGAGATATGGTGTTGCATATGCTTATACAGAGATCGACGTTGATAGAGAAGATTCTTATGTGCTCTTGATCGGATCTGAGGATTATGTTTCAGTCTATGTGAATAATGCCCATATATTTACATCTCATATAGCGAGAAGATACATGGACTCTTTTTATGCTCTACCGATAAAACTTCATAAAGGTATAAACAAGATTCTTATTAAAATAGGCAGGTTGGCAGGTGGATGGGGCTTCTCAGCTAAGTTAGATGAGACATCGTCTCCGATATATGTTAATAGAGAGAGGACTATTCTTCCAGAGCCGCCCCCAGGATCTTTAGTTGCTGAATGGATAGGTCTTCATGTTCTCGCTATTAAAGACGTCAGCTTCAAAGTTAGATGTGTTGAAGATGATATGTGGCATAGATGTGAGACAGATCCTTTCCATCTCTATGGTGGTGAGAGAATTCAGATCCCACTATTTATCATGAGTAAAAAACCTATAGAAGACTTCACAAAGATCAAAATTGTTTTTGACATAGATGAACAAGGATCTTACGAACATGAGTTTATAATAAAACCAAGTAATGATCCTGTTCACAGGATCTACACATATAGATCTTTATATGACGGCAGTGTACATAGATATGGAGTTAAAACTCCTGTAAACTATGATCCTAGCAGAAGATATCCCGCGGTAATCATTCTCCACGGCTTCAAAGGTCTTCAGATGTATACTCAGATATATGGAGACAAAGACTGGTGTATATCAATAGCGCCTACAGCCAGAGATGGAGAGGTCAATTATAGAGAGATAGGTCTTTTAGAAGTTTTTGAAGTTCTTAATGATGTTAAGAAGAGATATAAAATTGATGATGAAAAGATCCATTTGATAGGACATTCCATGGGAGGATACGGCACATGGCATATAGGAGTTAAAAAGCCAGACATGTTCGCCTCATTAGCTCCACATTCTGGAAGAGGAGATCTAAGCGACATGGTCGCGAGGCTTATAAAGATCTCTGGTTGGGAAGGTGTCGCAAGATTATTAGATAGATATAATCCCTCTAGATATATAAAGAATCTTTCGGAGACTCCTGTCTATATCGCACATGGATCAGAGGATGACATTGTTCCAGTGGAATACTCTAGAAACATGGCTAAATTATTAGATTCGCTAGGTTATAAATATGTGTATGAAGAGATTAAAAATAAAAAACATTGGTGGGGCTCTTACAAACCAGGATCTTATTATGGTGCCGAGGCTATTGACAGACCTCAGCTGGATGAGTTCATGAGAAATACGAGACGTAGATATCCGAGACGTGTAATAGCAGTCTCTGACGACATAAGATTCAATAGATACTGGTGGATCATACTTAGATCTTTGACTTACAAAGATTTGGGATATATAGACATAGAGATCTTAGATCCTCACATGATCCGAGTAAATAATGTGAGAGAGATAACTAGCTTCAGTATAGACTTCGATGAGTTATGTGAGAGAGAACTTCTTGACTGTGAGAGTCCTATATCATTGGTCTATAAAGATAAGCTAGTTAAGATCTCTAACCAATTTATCTCAAAAGATCTTAGGATCCTTATAGATGATTCAGATAGATTATGTGTATATGATGAGAAGATGAGAATAAAAATCTGTTCTGACGAAACTATACATCTAGTCTCAGAAGAGCCTGAAGAAAGACTCAGCAAAAATATTCTGCCAGGACCTTTCATGGACATATTTAATGATAGAACATTAATAATCTCATGTAATGATCATGAGCTTAGAGACGTCTGTAGAAAAACTGCTCTACATGTTCAGTATTGGTGGCTTGATTATGCCAATGGCATCATAAAAATATCTGATGAGAAAGATGTCTTAGACAAAGATCTTCATAAAAAATTTAATATAATAGCCGTAGGCGGTCCAGAGATCAATAGATATGTTGATAAAGCGCTAGAAAACATTCGGCCAATAAAGATCTTGGGAGAATGTGTTTTGATAAGAGACAGAAAATATTGTGGAAGAGAGATCGGGACGATATTCATATATCCAAATCCTCTGGCAGATTACAAGAAATATATGGCAGTTATAGGAGCAAACACTCGAGAAACAATAGCTTCAGCAACAAGAGTAGAATATACTATGATACCAGATTATATAGTCTATGACTCTAGACACATAGGAATTAGATATGAAGGATTGATCGATTCAGGATTTTTTGATGTAGGCTGGCAGTAAAAATGACAGAAGATCTTTTTATATAATATTAATAAGAAAAGACAATTCTCTCCTATATAACAGTGCCAGAGAAATGAAGAAAAGAAAATAAGTAGATCTTTATGTTAAGTAAGGTTGAGTATGAGGCGTAAAACTATTCTGACATGATATTCATAGCTTTATTTTTCAGAGACTCAATTTTATCTATCGATGATCTAGATCTATATATTTATATAACAATCAAATTGTCCAAGCTAAAAATCTCTGAAAACTAAAGATCTTTATATCTCTGTCTCGTCTTAAACTAAAGTACAAGATCATGTAGTTAAGCTTTATATTTATAGAATGTTTTAAACAAGACCAGGGCTTGCGTCTCACAGATCCTTGATCTAAGCTTATACAGTTATTATTACAAAAATCTCTAAAAGAGGATTTTATTTAATAGAGAAGGTTCTCTATCTTAAGCTGTTCTCTTCCTCTTCTAAGGAGATTTTCATCATAGTCTCTAGATAAGATTTTTCTAATACGATCTTCACCATATTGTCCTCAAAATATATCTCATGGCCGGATATTCCATACGCCTCTAAAAATCCGTCTAAAAACTCTTTTAATAAGACAGCTCCTTTTTCAGATCCTATAGATCCTATGATGATGATCTTGTAACGATCTTTTTCTTCTAATACGCCTATTTTCTTCACCACATTAATTTCTCTCAGAACATATAGACTATCTAACACTTCTCTAAGGCTCATATATTCTCTTAGATATCCCCCACGATATGTCCTATCTTTCTAGCATCCTCTCTAAACTTGTTTACATCGATCTCATCGATCATCTTGAGCAGAAGCTCTAATGGTATAGGAACAGGCTCTAGAGGTGTCAACGCCTTGTATAACCTTAAGAAAGTCAATAGATCTAGAGGACAGAAGCTGTCTGTAGAGATTTCAAGAGCTTTCTGCAATAAATTAGTCATGTAATTAGTTAATGTCAGACCTCGAGACCTGGCTATTCTAGAAATCTTGATCAATAGATCACGATCTATGGTGATAGTAGTTTTCTTGTTCATCACCTTGCCCAATCACATATTATGCTAATGTAATATTAAAAATAATTAAACATAATTATTTTTAATTAAAAATAATTTTGTGTAATTATTGAAATTTATTATCTGATGGTTAATTATTTTAATGGGGATATAAATGGCTGCACCATCTTACGACTGGCTTGACTCAATGATATGGTCTGTAGGAATATCATCAATATTAATAGGCGTGGCAGCTTTAAGAACAAAGCTGAGTCAAGGAAAGATAGATAATCATAATGAGATAGCGCCTCTAGCATATGTTCTTCTACTGATAGGAGTATTTCTATTTGTAAGCGGCTTGGCTATAGGAATAATATGGCCATTCCCAATGTCTGGAGGAGTCTATAATGTCTTGTTCAGCGGGGCGTCTGCTCTCGGCGGAATAGTCCTTTTATCAGTCTCAACAGCTCTCTTAAGAAACAGCGACTTAAGATTCATATCTTATCTAGCATTCTTCTTCGGAATATATCTATTCGTAGCCGCATACTCAATAGCCTCATATAGATTGACGAGGACGCCAGAGTTTTCATCAGTAGTATTTACTCTCTTAGGATTATCATCAGTGTTATCTCTCCCAGCCGTATATACAGGAAACAAAACACTTTTAAGAGTATTCGGGATGATAGTTATTATAACAGGATTATTATGGCTATATGAGGCTGCAAACGTTACTTACGCACACACAGCTCCTCCGCCGACCACAACTACGCCTAAGACCAGCTAATGATCGTCTAGTCTCAAAATAATAGAATAATATTTCATAAATAAAATTTTTTATTTAGATTTTTACTTAGATACATATGCTCGTGATCTCATGGAGTGGAGGGAAAGATTCTTATCTTGCTTATCATCTTATGAGAGAGAAAGGTTTTGAGATATCTTATAGTATTCATATGATCACTGAGGATGTTCCTAATTATCATGGTCCTGAAGATCTTTTGATGGCTCAACAGACACAATGTCTCGACATGAAAAGTTTTATTGTAAAAACGACGTGGAGCGATTATGAGAAGGATTTTAAGAAGATTCTTTTGATACTTAAGAGGAGAGGTGTTGAAGGAGTTGTTTTTGGAGACATATTTCTGAAAGATCATATTGAGTGGGGCAGGAGAGTAGCTTCTGAGATCGGTCTGAAGGCTTTTCATCCTCTATATGAAGTATATCAGGAGCATGGAGATGAGAACAAACTTATAGAATTGTTTCTGAGAATAGGTGTGAGAGCTATGGTGGTTAGAACTATTGATAAAGAGCCTCTGACAAGTCTCTTAGGCAGATATGTTGATAAAGATCTTTTTGATATCTTATCTATCAATAATATGGATCCTTTCGGAGAATATGGAGAGTATCATTCTATCGTTCTGAGCGCGCCTTATATGAAATGTGAAATAGATGTTTTAAAAGGATCTGTAGAGAAGATGACTACATATTTTAATAACAAAATTATAAGCCACATGATCTATAGAATCGAGGAGTATAAGATAACAGATAAACATGAGAAGATGCTAAGCAAAAGTTTTTAAGATACATATTTTTATCAGCTTTTTTCTAGGCGAAGATAATGATACGTGTTTTAACAAGAATATTATACCAATCACTTTTATCAACAATAGATCTTGTCTTCATCCTCTACATGGTCATGAACCTCTCAGCAACGCCTTCAGTCTTAGGCTTAATAGGATTGTTATGGAGCATAATCTTCATAATATTTAGTTTAATTGCTGTTCATCTAGGAGACAACGGCCATATCTATATTTTATCGATATTATCATCTGTTGCTCTAATGATCTCTATATATATTCTGGTATATAATAGTCAGACCCTTCTCTATGCAACATTAGGATATATGTTTCACGCTGTCTCAACAGCTTTTGGAAGAATCTCTCATATAGTGTCTCTAAATGAGTCTTATCATTTCGAAGATTGGGATAGAATACTGATATTATCTCAGTCTCTTCAAAGATTCATATATTCATTCTATCTGATCATTTTATTATATCTTGGTCTTAACATGTTTATCAACACAGCTCTTCTATATCTCTCTATAACACTTCTATTGATATATCCTCTGATGCACGAATACAGAGGTTTTGAAAGAATATTTGGAAAAACAATAACTCATCTAAATAATCTAGGTCTCTTGTCGAGATATATGATCATGTCGACAGACGTTGACACATGGAGTGAATATAAGACGTTATCAGATTGGATGAGAGAGAGAGGCTCTGTGAAGAGTATCCTCAAATCGTTGCTACTAACAAGCATTGCAATGGAGATTATAATGTTTCCGATCCCTGCGTATCTCATAAATATTATTGGACGTCAAAATCTCATACTAATATATATATTCAATGGCGCATTGACAGGCGTCTTTATATTAACTTTTTATGGAAGAATAGGTCTTTCGACGAGCGGGTTCTCGAGAGTATTGGTATTACTGCTACTAATCTATGTTCTGATTTTTCCGGCCTCGATATATAACATTATGCTTCTGATAATAGGATTTGCTCTTCTCAATATTTTCAACACTAATTTCACAACTAGATTATTCAATATTTACAACAACAGATCATACGGATATGGCAGCGGCTTCTTCAGCATAATAAACGAGTTTGGATCTGTTATAGGAGATCTTTCTTTATGGTATTTCTTAGGAGGACTGGAATATGTCTACGTGATCATAACAGGATTAGTTCTCATATTAATCTCCAATCTGACCATAAGATGATCCTTATCATCATCATTATTATTTTATGTGTAATATCTTTAGTGTGAAAAATGTATCTTACAAAGATCTTTTGAAAGATCTTTTGCCTAAAGAAGTTGTTGAGAGACTCCCAAGAAGTTTTGATATTATTGGTAATATTGCAGTGATCAGATTATCAGATGATCTATTGATTTACTCAGAATACATTTCAAAAGCTTTGATGAGTGTCCATAAGAACATCAGAAGCGTATTTGCCAAGAAGTCTGTCTCTGGATTATATAGAGTATCAGAGCTTATACATATAGGCGGTGAATACAAGACTGAGACAGTTTATAAAGAGAATGATATAAAATTTGTTGTTGATATCAAAAGAATGTTTATTAACACAAGAATGTCTACAGAGAGAAATAGAATAGCCAATATGATCAATGATGGAGAGAATGTTCTTGATCTATTCGCTGGATACGGAGCATTCTCATTAAATATAGCTAAAAACAGAGATGTCTATATAATAGCCTCAGATATAAATGATGTTGCAATAGAGTATATGAGAAGATCTATTTATATGAATAAATTAAAAGGATCTATAGATTGTTTGATCTCAGAGGCTTCTCATCTTGCAAAATCTCTTAAAGAGAATTTCTTTGATGTAGTCATCATGGATAATCCTACAATGATCTATAGCTTCATAGATCTCGTCCCGAGACTTTTGAGAGAAGATGGAAGAGCCTATATATATGTTCTAGATGAGGATACTAAGAGAATATACGAGAAAGTCTCTGAGCTGAATATGGAAATAAAATATTGTGTGACAGTCCGAGAGTATTCTCCATCGAAAAATATTTTTAGATGTGAGCTATATAAGAAATAGCTTCTTTATAAATCTATGTTCTTTTGCTAAGAATCTTCTCTATCAGTTCTCTGATTCTTCTAACTCCTTCTCTAATTCTCTCAGGGGTCTCTGTTGAAAAGCTTAGACGTATGAAATTCTCTGTGGATCTTCCGAAGAACTCTCCAGGAACTGTTGCAACATTCATCTCATTCAAAAGCTTCTCAGCAAACCATCCTCCTTTAAGACCTAAAGGTCTTAACACCTCCTTTAGATCAATCATTATAAACATTGATCCACTAGGCTTTACATATTCAACATGATCTATTTTACTAAGCTCTTCTATCATGACATCTCTTCTCTCTATAAATACTCTTCTGACATACTCAATATGTCTTCTTCTAATATCTCTATTTCTCAGATATTCTAACACTAAGTATTGAGCCACACTAGGAGGATTATATGTTATAGCCTCTGATATCAGAGAGATTTTTCTAATGATCCACTCGGGTCCATATACATAGCCGAGTCTCCACCCAGGGATCCCAGGGTCTTTGCTGAAAGAATTTAGAGAGATAACATTCTCAGGCGCAAGCTTATACATGAAGATATGCTCTCCTTCATATACAAGTGTCTTATAAGGCTCATCATATATAATCCATAGATCATTATCTACAGCTATCTCAGCAAGAGCTTTTGCAACATCCCATCTTAAAACTCTTCCAGTAGGATTATCAGGATTCACAATTATCATAGCCTTTGTCCTACCTTTTTTGACAACCTCTTTTACAGCCTCTACATCAGGTTGAAAACTTTTCTCAGGAGAAGCGACCACCGTAACAGGTCTTAACTTGAAATATGAGATAAGATTCCAATAACCAAAATAGGTGGGGTCAATAATGATGATCTCATCGCCCGGCTCAGCCACGGCTGCCAACGTAGAGAACATCGTTGCCTGACCACCAGATGCGATGACGATCTGATCTGGAGAAAGATCCAGTCCTCCAAGATCCTTAAGATCCTCTGCCACAGCCTCTCTAAGACTTAGAAAACCTGGAGAAGGCGTATAAGAGTATAGTCTCATAGAATCTTCTTTAAGAGCTTCTGAAAGCCATTTTCTCACCTCGATGGGAGGAGGAATGCCCGGCTCTCCAGCAGATAACATTATGATGTCTCTGTCTTCTCTCTTGAATTTCTCAACTAATCTGTTTATAGATCTTGTGGGACTTTCTCTCAAAAGATCAACATCTAAATTATATCTAGGACTCATTTTAATCGTCAAAAAATTTTGAGAAATAATCTATTTAAACACTATCTATAGAGTGATGGGGCCGCTGGGATTTGAACCCAGGACCACGAGGGCCCAAGCCTCGCATCCTACCAAGCTAGACTACGGCCCCACCAAATCATGTTAAATATATCTTCTGCTTAAAAAATTTTATTTTCAGCATCATATGATAGGATCATATATTTTGTTATGAGGAAAAATAGTATAAGATTTGATGAATATATCTATTAATAGAGGTGAGGCTCACACATTATTTGATGAACACTATATCATACAAAGATCTTATGTGGTGAGATGTCTGTTGAAAAGTTATTTGATAAGAGTCTCAGGTGAAATATCTCTGAAAGGAGGCTGGAGAAGAAGATTAGAAAAGATTCTTGAGAATAACATGAGAGTTGCTGTTGATAATAAATGTGTTGTCAAAAGAATTGATTGGGGAAGATTCTATCTCGAATGTCAAGACGACTTCTCAAAGATCCTTACTAAAATATTTGGTGTCCACGAGATCCTCGAGACAAAACATTTGGAGCTTAAAGATCTTAAGAGCCTGGGCGAGAAGATTAGAGATATTTATTGTGAATATGTTAGAGATAAGAAATTTGCCGTGGAAGTTAAAAGAGTCGGTCAACATAATTTCACTTCTCGAGATGTTGCTATCGTGATAGGCGACATGCTTAGAGAATGTGGCGGAAGGGTTGATCTTGAGAATCCTGATATAAAAATTTATGTAGAGGTCAGAGGATACGACGTATATGTAAGTGATGATAAAAAAAGATTCAGAGGTGTGGGAGGATTTCCGATAGGCTCCTCAGAGAAGGTTCTAGTTTTATTCTCAGGAGGTTTTGACTCTACTGTCGCCACGTGGATGTTGATGAGAAAAGGCTGTCCAACAGATCTTCTCTATATAAACATGGGCTCTCTAGATAACATGATCAGGTCTTTAGAAGTTGCTGAGAAATTATTTAGAGAATGGGGCCATGGTTATTCTCCCAGGATTTTTATAGCGGATTTCTCAGAGGTCATCAGAGAGATCAGAAGTATTATAAAGCCTGTCTACTGGCAGATTGCTGTTAAAAGAATGATGTATATACTTGCCAAGGAGATAGCCTCTAAATATGGGTATAAGGCCTTGGCCTCTGGAGACAGCATTTGGGAGGCTAATAGTCAGACGATCACTAATCTAAGAGTTTCAGAGGACAGCTTAGACATGACAGTTCTGAGACCAGTTATTGGGATGACTAAAGATGATATAATAAAGATCTCTATAGATATAGGTCTTTACAATCTTATTACAAAAGTCAAGGAGACGTGTTGGCTGGGCGCTTCTCCTCCTATTAAAATTAATCAAGAGAAATTTATGAGAGAATTCAATAAATTAAACAAGGATCTTATTAATAAAGTCTTAGAAAAGATCATTACCATAGATCTTGAAGAGAATTGGAGAGAGAAATTAGAGAAGTTATATGAAATAGACGTCTCTATAGATCATTTGCTTGAGAATAGCGTAATAATAGATCTTACTAAAAAACTTGTTAAAAAAAGATCTGTAGGAGGCCTCGAGATACATGATCTTGGCGAAATAGATCTTTTCAAAGAACGTGACATAATACTTGTGTGTGAAGAAGGAGAGACTAGCGAGTTGCTAGCTAGAGAATTAAGATTAAGAGGCTTCAGAGCATATAGTCTTCGAGGAGGATTAAAAAGGCTTCAAGAAATTATAAAATAATATGATCTGGCTATTCGATAAGAATCATAAGATCTCTTACGTAAAGTTATATTACACAGATCTTTTTATAATATATTGAGGATAATATCATTATGTGGGACATGATTCTATTAAGCATCCTCATATTAGTTATAGTCGCAGGAGTCTACATGTTATATAGTTTTATATTTGGAGCAGCATATTTTCCGTCATATGATATACAAAGTCTTAGAAGAGCTGTCAAAAAATCTCTAGAATTATTCAAAGATCAGGATCAGATTGTTTTTGCAGATCTAGGATCTGGATTTGGTAGAGTATGTTTCGAAGTTGTGAAAATTGATCATAAGATAAAATGTGTAGGTGTTGAGATAGACCCGATCAAGGTTTTTTGGAGTAGACTTATGGCTAGTATAAAGAGATTAGAAGATAGAGTAGTGTTTATACGAGGAGATATTAGAAAGACTGATACAAGAGGATTTGATATAATATACATGTTCTTATGGCCAGGGATCACTAGAGAGATTGAGGAGAAGATTTTTAGAGATAGAGGAAGAACTAGAGTGATCATATCATTAGAACATCCTCTGAGACTTGGTAGAGTAGAAAAGCTGGGGAAATATTATATTGAATATATCTCATGATAATATTTTCACACGATTAAAATTTTTATATCATCTGATCTTAAATGATATAGGGATATCACATGGTTGAGAGAGTTAAAAGTGGCATACCAGGTTTTGACGAGCTTGTTCAAGGAGGGATCCCTAAGAGAAATATTGTTTTACTATCCGGAGGACCTGGCACCGCTGACCTCCTCGCCCGCCCTCGGGAGCTTTATGCTCCCTTAGGGCGGTTCATCGGTTCCCCTCATCTATTCGGGTTTACATCTGTCATCTGAGGGGCAGTGAGGGGGGTCAGAGCTCCCCCACGAGGGATTATGCCTAATTTTCTTAATCCTCTCTTTCTAACATTAAGCTTCCCAATGACGTCTCTATCCGCCTCGAAGCCGCATCGAGGACATCTAAATCTTCTATAGCCAACCTCTTCTAATCCTTTATAGTCGCATTTTGGACATTCCAAGGACGTCCCGTTTGGATCGACCTTCACATATGGCACGCCGTGTTTCTCAGCCTGCCAATCAATCCATCTCTCAAACCTCGAATATCCCATGATGATAAGCTTAGTCTTATGATCCTTAGGAAGTTTTCTCAGAGATTTTATCAGATTAGTAAGATCTTCTCTAGACACACCATATCTAAGATCTTTAGCCAGCCTAATGATCTCTAGAGATATCTTCTTTGTCCAATCAATTAGTATGTTTCTAGCCTTCTCATGATAAGATCTTATTCTATTAAGAATTCTTTTTCTTCTCCTCCAAACAAGATATCTTGATGAGGAATATTTTCTCTGAAGATCCTCTGCAAGTCTAACATATTTATATGCTTTATCTATTGCTGTATCCTTCTTGATATTAATAATCTCGTCTCCATAGACGATCTTCTTTTCATTAATATCTACACCGATGACATCTATAGGTGTATATTTCTTTGGTTTAGGTATTTTCTTTGAGATCCATAAGATCATCTTATCTCTCTTATATATTAGTCTAGCCTCTCTATTCTTATAATCATCATATCTTCTGTCCCAACCAATTATCTTAAGCCTCATTCCACCAATGATCTCTATGTAGCCATCTTTGATCCTATATCCTGATCCTGGATGTAAAAGCATTGACAATTTCTTTACCACTGGCCTCTTTCCTCTCTTAGGATTATTCCTCCAGGCATTAGCATTTGCAAGAGCATCTCTATAGCAGTCAACAGCTATTCTAGATGGAAGATTAAATATCTCAATGAGATCTCTATATAGAAAATTATGAACCTGTTTTAAAGTCTTTAGATTATTATCTAATATCTTTTTTATAGCATAATTTAATGCATCTTTATATCTATGGAGAAGCTCTATGACGACAGGCTCAGGACTAACCCTCACACCTATCGAGAGGGTTAGAAAACCCTCATCACCAGCCGTCATAAAGCCTCTCCAAAAAGATCAGAATAAGAATAGTTTATAAATATTTCTATTCATCCCCGCCCTAAAAGACGAGGCTTTCAGTTGTAAAATCTGAAAAAATCTTTGTAATTAAATATTTAACTTGATTTAGAAAATCTTTATGGGAGCAAAAGAGTTCCTTATACTTCAGCTCTATAACTTCTGTTTAGCAATAATTAACTTTAATTCTTTGTCTGAAACATATTTTAATGGAATTGACATGGGATTTGTATATGCTGATGTTATTGTTCACGGCATAAAAGGTTCTAAGATCCTTAAAATGTTAATTGACACAGGATCTACCTATGTCGTTCTAGACCCAGAGACCATATTAGAGCTTGGATTGATCGAGACACCTTATAAAGTTAAAATTACTCTGGCTGATAGAAGAATCTCTGAGGCCAAGCTTTATATAGGTGAGGTCGAGGTGAAAAAGAGGAGAGGTCCTGTATTCATTGCAGAGCTTAACACGCCCGTGCCGCTTCTCGGCGTTCATGCACTTGAGACCCTCGGTTTTAAAATTAATCCTAAGACTGGAGAACTTGAAGAGATATCGCCCGAAGGAGGGTACATTTTACATAATATATATTTATAATATATAATAAATAGATTCTTTTTCGAGAAATGAAGCATTCTATCGTAAAGACATTTCTCTATAATTTCTCTGAGTGTAGAAGAGATGCGGCGGCCGGGATTTGAACCCGGGATCGCCGGCTTGGGAGGC
>WYEN01000102.1 GCA_009903825.1 Desulfurococcales archaeon | reverse complement strand
CTATCAGGATCCCTGTGATATTTATTTCTCCAGAGACTTCTCCTAATAGCTACACAGGTGCTTTAGGAGGGCCTCCTTTGATCAGAGAATGGCTTGAGAAAGAGATGCACAAGCTTATCTATGTCTTGAGAAACAATTTTTCAGACACTGACCTGGTCTTTTATGTTGTTAAAAATGTTGATGATGCCGTGAAAGTCCTAGATTCTGAGAAAGATTCTATTGGTTTTGTAGTTGTTCTTTTACACACATGGTCTGGAGGTGTCACAAGAGTTTTTCTTGAGAGTAGCAAGCCTGTTATTCTTATAGCAGAGTCTTATGGAGGAGGTGGTGAATTTCTTCTTGAATATGGTAGAGCTGTTGAGGAGAACAGGCCTGTGATAGGGATTTCCATCAGAGATCTTGATGATGAGATTGTTATTAAAAAGATTAGGCTTCTCAAAGTCTTGGCCAGACTTAAGATGACTAGAATCTTATTTGTCACGTTGAATATAGATTGGTTTAGAAAGATCTCTTCTTTGATACATGATCTTTTTGGCATAGAGCTTATAGTGATTGATGGAAGAGAGTTTGTAGAGAAATATTATATGAAGACTGATGATGCTGAGGCTGAGAAATATATGAGAGAATGGATTAAAAATGCTGACCGCGTCTACGAGACTAGTCATATAGATATTCTCAAAGCCGCTAAACTATATATTGCTATGAGAAAAGCTTTAGAAGATCATAAGGCTGATTCAATTGCTGTGGATTGTATCAATTTATATGATTCTAAGGTTCTAGATACATGGCCTTGTCTAGGATATATGCAGCTGTGGCTAGACGGCTATGTTCCTGTATGTGAGGCCGACCCTTATTCAGCAGTTATGCTCTTAATAATATGGTTATTAAATAATGAGCCTGGCTTCATCTCGGACCCAGTCTTAGACTATAAAAACAATGAGATCATCTATTATCACTGTTACGCGCCTATAAATCCTTTGGGAGGAAATATCAGAGTTTCTTACTCTATAACTTCTGCACATCTAGGTCTGAAAAAAGCCTCTGTACACGTCGATCTGCCGGTTAATCAGATCATCACAGCAGCACAGATAATACCTGATCAGAAGACTATCATAATTCACAAAGCCAAAACATTGAGAAACGAGTTCAGTAGCCATGCCTGCGCTACAAAACTAGTCGCAACATCAAATGTGAAAGCTTTAGCTAGAAACTGGAGATGGACATGGCATAGAGTTGTATTCTATGGAGACTTTACTGAGGATATTAAGGATCTTGCCAGATTAATAGGGTTTAAAGTTATTGAAGAGGATAAATTGAGAGAAGATTAAAAGATGATTATAATATTATGTGAATCAAAAGATTGCTTCTGAGAATCATACGATTATTTTATCGCAAGATCTTTATAGCTATAGATCTTTATCTCATATGTTTTCTCAAGATCTTTTTAATTGACAATATAACTCTTTCTTCAGTAGCAAGATCTTCTCTAAGAGATATTGCTGTCGCCACTATGATAGAGTCGATATGAACTCTCAACAGTTTATAGACCTCATATAAATATTCGATCACCTCTCTATTATAAAAAGGTATCACTCGAATACTTGAGTTTATAATTTCAATAGCCTTAGCAAGATTTTGAGAGGATATATTCAGATTGACAGCTTTTGCTTGAAGATCATCTATATCAATATCTATTCTCGTCCTTCTCTCCACAATAGCTTTCAAAAGATCTTTGTCTATGCTTACGCCGATAAGTGGGAGAAGATATATTGTGTCAATAATCAACGTGAGACAAACCTCTTCTCGAGCTCTCTACGAAAAATCTCAAAGTCCTCTTCAGATATGTGAATAGTCTTTTCAGAATATATAAGTCTGACAAGATCCTCTTTATATGAGAGACTTTTTCTCAAAAGATCATTAATTATCTTTGATAATGCTCTCGTAGTACCATATCTCTTTATGCTTTCTCTCACAATTTTCTCATAAACATCATCATCTAAAATGACTGTTGTACGTTTAGGCATATAGACATCATAAATATATATGTTTAAACATTTGTATTCTTAATTATAATCATATTAATTGAAGATCTATTGGAATGCTCTCCTAGAAGAATTATGATCCTAAGATCTTCTCATTGGCATCTGAGCAATAAGTTGAAACAGGATCATATCAAGCCGCGTTGAGAGCCTATCTATAGACAGCTAATGTTATTCTCATCATGAGATTAGATTTAAAATCTCACTGTAATAATATGATGAAGATAGTGAGGTTATGTTCATGAGATACAAAGTTGTTGATGATATTATTTTTATGGAGGAAGGCTTCAGATTTCTACTGGGAGTAAATTATTGGTCTAGAAAAAATGCTTTGAGAATGTGGATTGATTGGGATGAGAATTCTGTTAGAGAGGATTTTTCTATAATGAGGAAGATCGGTGTCAGGGCCGTCAGAATGTTTATTAAAGATGAGGATTTTGCTGATGAGAATGGAGAAATTAATCAACATATGTTAGATAGGTTGAGAAGATTTCTTGACATAGCTTATGAAAATAAGATCATGATTTTTCTGACTTTCTTAGTAGGTCATATGAGCGGAAAGAATTGGAGAATTCCATGGGTTAGATTCGAGGATCTTTATAAGCCTCATTCTATTGAGAAGACGATGAGATTTGTCAAGGATATAGTTGAGAGATTCAAGGATCATCCTGCTGTCGCCGGTTGGATATTGAGCAACGAGCTTAGTCTTGTGAAGAGAGCTGAGAATAGAGATGAAGCTCTTAAACTTTTGAAAGCTTTCTCAGAGACTATAAGAAGTATCGATAAAGATCATCTGATCTCTTCTGGAGACGTTCCTGATAGTTATATGCAGGAGACACCTAATATACGTGGTATAGTGGATTACGTAGGTCCTCATCTATATATTTTTGACACAGATGATGTGAGACAAGGATTTAGTTATGGAGCATTTATAGAGTTGTTTAGAAACAGCGGAGATCTGCCTTTGATACTTGAGGAGTTCGGCTTCTCAACAGCATTGTTATCTGAAGAGCTTCAGGCCAGAGCTGTTGAAGAAGTTCTTTATACAGCGCTTGCTCATGACGCCTCAGGAGCTTTCATATGGTGTTTCTCAGATTTCTCTCTTGAGAATGAGCCTCCCTATGAATGGAGACCTCTTGAGCTTAGATATGGTCTTGTCAGATACGACGGATCTTTAAAACCTTCTGCAGAAGTTGTGAAAAGATTTTCTGAGACTATTTCAAGTCTTGAGAGACTAGGTTTTCACATAGATTTTAAGAGAAGACCTGAGACATCTATAGTAACGCCTTTCTATGTCTTCAGAGACTATGAGTTTGTCTGGTATAGAAATGGGATGGGCTTCTGGAGAATTGTTCAGCCTCTCATAATCTCCAGCATGTTGCTGTCTTCCGCAGATGTTGATAACACAATGATATATGAACTGGATCTAGAAAAAGTTTTGAATAAAAGAAAACTTCTTGTCATGCCTTCGCTGATAGTTGCTTTATCAACTACATGGAGAAAACTTCTGAGATATGTTGAGGAAGGCGGCAATTTGTATATATCGTTATCAAAAGGATTCGGAGATTATATTGCTGGTTATGAGGCTGCAACACATTTATGGAGCGAGTTGATGGGCATCGAGAACAAGTCTAGGACGGGAGCGCTCAATATCTATCGAGGTCGCATAACGATCAGTTTTATAAGAGAATCCAATGAGATAGATAGAGACAGCAAGATCATTATTGACACACCGACATCAATATACACATATTATGCAGAACCTGTTGATGCAGATGTTCTTGCAGTAGACGCGTCTGAGAGACCTGTGCTCTTCAGAACTAGAAGAGGTAGAGGAAATGTATATACAATGCTCATCCCTATAGAGATGATTCTTGCATTATCAGATCATATGAATCTAGAGGATCCTTATAAAAAATCTATTATAAGTCTCTTCAGATCAATAGCATTAGAATCAGGTGTTGAGATAAGATATAGAACATCTTCATCACAAATAGAAGTGAAGCCGTTCTACGGAAAAGACTCAGATATCCTAATAATAATTAACCATGGAGATCCCGAGAAAATTAGTATAGAAAGCTCTCTACCAATAAAAAACGTCGAATTGATCAGCAGATCTTCATCAGAGAGATCAGAGATCATTAAATATTATGATAACAAAATCACGTTATCTATAGATAAGAAAGAGACCTTAGTATTAAACATAAAACACTAAGATCTTACGGTTTCATATGACATAT
>WYEN01000090.1 GCA_009903825.1 Desulfurococcales archaeon | reverse complement strand
AGGAGGCTTATAGCCTACGCTCCCCGCGGGAGATTGCTCTCCCACGGCTCACAGCTACGGCTCCAGAGGCGGGTGGAGCCCCAGAGGCGCCTACCCCTCCCCCCGGCCCAGATCCTCCCCCCGTCGCCAGGCCCCGGGACCTGGCGACAGTAGGTTCATCAGAGTGGTACCGAGACCTCTCTCGACTCTTAGGGAAGGCTCCGCCCAACGGATCACAGCCCCGGGACTCACCGCCAGGCGAGGCGGAGACGCCTCTCACCGGTCTCTCATCTCTCTCTGCCCCCTCCGAGAGATCAAGACCGGGTCATAGGTCGCCTCCCTGAGCTGAGAGAAGTCTCACCAAAGACATTATGATCTATAAGACAAGCTTTATAACATTAAGATCGATTCGGATCATCCCGCAGATCCATCACAGATCTGCGGTTCCCACCGAGGAGGATCCCGTGTAATCCCCCTCGGGGCTCATCCCCCTGACCTCCGTCAGGGGTTCCCCATAATATATATGCAGATAGGGGGGTGTCCGCAGATCTTATCAAATATAAAAGTTTTTATAGAAGTGCATTATTAAAAAGGGTATTTAAATATTAAGTCTTTAACATCTTCAGCTTTGCACATAAAGAAAGATCAGAAGATGTTTCGGATACTATAGTTGTTAAAGATCTGAGGTAAATAGATCTTCTTGAACAAGTAGATGATGCTTTATATTCAATTTCCATTTAAGCTGATGTAGAGTTGCCCTAAGTATATCATTCATATATAATAACATGAGACATTATGCTACTACTTACAAAAATATTTATCCATATCATTTAATGCGTCTTAGGATCTTTTCATGAAAACTTGTTCTTAATGCTCGTGTATATCAAAAATATTTCTCAGGTTTTTTAGATAATAGTTAAGGTTATACTGCTAATTTTACATCATTAAAGTTTTAAAAAGCTCTTCAGCCCATCTCATATATTTCATCACTATATGATCAGCTTTTCCTCTTAATTCTCCTAAGATCTTTTTAATTGATATAAGATCAGAAAGTTTAAGTCTTCTCTTGATCTCTTCAACGTTGGCTTCATCAAAATCCCACCATATAAGAATTTGTGCATCAACTTTTCTATTATCAAAACTATATTTATCTACAAAATCATCATTTAGAAACATTCCTACTTTCTTTTTTATTTTCTCAATATTTTCTAACGTGATCTTTTTAAGTCTCCCCTCTAAATATGCAGGCCAACATTTTGCTTCAACAACATATAAAACTCCATTCTTTTCTAAAAATAAAATCAACAGCCGCACGTCTATTCTCATAAACTCCTTTTCTAACATCTCTGCCAACAATATTATACCCTATATTTTTAAACCAGAACATAAGAAGATCCTCATATATTAAACCTAATAATTTAGCTCTGAAATTTCTAGCATCAATCTCCTCTTTGGTTAAACCTTTTTCTCCAAGCTCAACAAGTTTCTCAATCAAGATCTCACCAAATGATTAATATGAAAATATGGTTTACATTAATTAAACATAGAAATATGAGATGGAGAAGTATATGTGTAGACTATTTGGTTTATATGCTAACAAGTTAGTTAATGTATATTTTAGCTTTTTCGAGGCGGAGAGAAGTTTTGAGGATCTCTCTAGAAAGAATCCAGATGGATGGGGTATTGCATGGTTTGATGGTTTTAAATGGGGTTTACATAAAGAGATAGAACCTCTTTATATGTCGAGTGATGCTAGGAAACGTATTAAAAATATTCATGGGATCATAATTATTTCTCATGTAAGATATGCTACACAAGGTGAAATAAAGAAGGAGAATACACATCCGTGGCTCTATAAAGATTATGTTTTTGCTCATAATGGTAGTGTTGATAGAGAGAAACTCTTGAATCTTTTATCAGGGAATTATAAAGATCTTGAGGGTGAAACTGATTCCGAAGTATTCTTTCATCTAATTGTTCAGGAGACTGAGAACTCGGGTGATTTTATAGAAGGAGTAAGAAGAGCAATAGCCAGGATCAACAGCAATCATATCGATTACAGTTCTCTAAATTTTGTTGCTAGTGATGGAAGAAAACTATATGCCCTAAGATATGCTAAGAGATACTTTGATTATTACACGCTATACTATCTTAAAAGACCTCGTGAAGGCCTTAAGATAGATAAAGTCTCTGAAAAGACCGCACAGCTTATAAGAATGAAGCTGGCTACTGGAGAGAAGGCGATGATAGTAGCCTCAGAAAAATTAACAGACGAAGAATGGGAGGAGATACCTAATAAACATATGTTAATAGTAAACAAAGATCTAAGTACAGAACTGGTGGAAATATAAGAGATACTACCCGAATAAAGATTCACTCTTTATATACGAATCGATATCTTAAGTAGATTATTATCATGATTCATTTATCAAATGATTCTCTAGTTCATACGACACGACATTAAGTTTAAAAATGGCAACTTTATTAATTGTGATATTGTTTAAAGATCTTAAGTTAGAAGAGGACGTTAACTAATAATCTCTTTTATAATTGTTCTGGCGAGTCCTTGCTTCGTAATTAGTTATGATCTTTAGATCCTCAAGATCCAGACAAGGAGCAATAAAAAGCTTATCACAATTTTCATTAGAAAGTTTAAGACAACATTTCTCGAGTTCATTCATATAAATCAAGAGAGCCTTCTCATGATATTTATAATCTCTTGATGCGAAAACAGGTAAAATATATTTTTTAGAAAATGCCATTCTAGTGATCTTCGCAATTGTGTAAATTGTTAAAAAAGTAATTATAATACCTCCTATAATATAATACAATTCATTACGTCCACCATATACAATTGAGATTGAAATCCCAAACAAAGTAATAATTATAGTTAAAACTACAAAGAATATTGAGGTTGACGTCTGTCTCCAGCCACTTAAAATTGTTAGATGTCTGAAGATCTCGTTTCTAATCTTCTCACAATATTGTATCATTTCATCACATTCATTACTCATATATTTTCACTGTCTTTCCATCATCTGTTTTGATATCTATATAGAGCCGAGATATTAATAAGCTCTTGGAAATTCGTAGAGACCTAGAAACTGATTCTCTATAGATTCAAAGTTTATCTTGAGCTGATCAATTAAAGGTCTTAAATTCTTAAGCTTCATTTGTTTCTCGATCTCGTCAATACTCAGACGACTCCTCGTGTCAAGTAAGCCCCATGTGCTTACTTTATACGGGAATCTTGTTGACATCTTCTCGGACCATTCTCTTCTCACATATTCATTTACAGCTATAAAAAGCTCTTTAAACAGATCGCCGTATGATTTCGTGAGGCCGTTAAAGATTTTAATAAACAATATGCTCTCGGGATAATAATTAGGCGAACTACCTGCAGCTGTAAGCACTATCTCATGTAAGATCTCGATTGCTATTCTCTCTGATCCTCGAAGATTTTCCTCAAATAAATCTCTCATTAACACTTGATACCATGCTCTCAGATCATAGCCTAGAGAGTTATAAAGACCGTAAACAAGTCTTGCTTTAGTTCTAAACACTAGGCTAGGAAAGACTAGCACTTCGAGAAATCTATACTCTTTCTTATTAATAAAATCTTTTACTAATGCTCCAAGTGTTGTAAGACTTATAAGACGTCTATTGCCTATCTTAAAGAACTCTATATAACCTAATCCCCTGAGAATTCTTAATAATATTAAAATCTCTTTCTCTGAAGCATCAAACTTTTCTAAGAATTTTTCCGAGTATTTTTTAAGTCCTTTTGCGGTTCTACTAATCTTGTTATAATTATCAATAGTGAACATAACTGTATATACAGAAGATATAGGCTCTACATCTATGTCTATTAAAAGCTGAAATAATAACTCTCTCAGCCTTATTAAATCTTTTTTCCTTGATCGTGGATCTGTGAATAATCTCTCTATATCAGAAAGTATCTTTTTGTGACCCTTCACAGGTATGAGACTTTCAATATACAAGTCTTTCACCATTACTATCATTTTTTAACAGCTTTTATACTTTATCACTTATGATTACCAGTCATTATATATGATCATATGATGTTAAAGTTTATTAACTACCATCATAATATACTATATATGGTGGGAATGTGACTTTTGAATTTAGATATGTAAGAGCTGAAACGATTCCGAATAAGATTCTTAAAGATATAAAGATATCTGTAGGACCCACTGTAGCAGCTTACAAAGGGATTATGAAAGAGATTGAAGACGTTGTGAGAGGCGCCAAAAATTTTTCGCCTATTTATATAGAGGGGCTATACGGTACTGGCAAAACATTAGTATTAAGAAAAGTTGTTTATGACGTTGTCTCAGGACCTAATAAAGGCTTTTTCAAAAATGTGATTCCTATTTATTTCTATTTAGGAGAGACAGATTTTTTGCTGATGAGAGCAGTTGAAGAATATTTGAGTAACCTGAGGTCTTACGTTGATAAAGCTATAGAACATCCTGTTACAATAGGTGAGAGAGAGGATTGGGTTGAGAGAGTTAAAGTACTTGAGGAATCTATAAATTCTGTGAAAGAAAAGATTAAAGAGATTAAGCCTAGAGATGAGCCGAGAGCTTTTTTTGAAGTAGTTAAAGAGGTGAGAAACAGAAATTATATTCCTCTTGTAGTGTTTGATGAGTTCGAGAGAGTAATTTACACTGGCGATGGATTAAAATCTGAAGGAGCCCAGTTCTCTCTTGCCGAATTCTCAAGAAGATATTTAGAGCTGACTAGAGGACATATATTCTCAGGAATTTTCATTCTCGCATCGACAAGACCTTTGAGAGAACTATTAAAGGAGGCTTATGAGGAGACGAGACCTCATTTAAGAACTTTAGCTAATGAGCTGGGAATTCCTATGGAAAAGATCGCCGAAGACTTTCCTATGATCAGAGCTCACATAGTATATGATTATTCAACAGCCCTAATTTGGGGAGCAATTGATCTTGAGGCATTAGCCAGAGAATATAATATGATTCTTCACATGGATTTAATAAGAATAATTTCTTACGTACTACCTACGCCAAGAGCTATAATACAAATAAACAACAAATTATCGCTAATAATTACTCCAGAGGAAAAAGGTGCCAGAACAGTAGGTTTGGAAAAGTTTTATGATGTAATAAGAACAGAGATACAGAGATTAATACTTGAGCTTAAGAAGACTTATATTAATAACAGACCACTAGTTCCCCCAAGATCCAAATGGCTAGAGAGATTCGAAGCCTTATTACAACAAGGCTATTACTACATCTCCTCAAAAAACATGAAAACTATTGAGATAGCAAAGATCCTAGATCTCTTGAAAGAAGAAGAAAAGATAGATGAGAAAAAATTGAAGCAAAAGATTGAAGAAGTAATTCATAAAATATATGAAGTAGGACTTTATGAAAAAATAGGACCGGGAGAATATATTCTAAATCCACATATTCTGGCATTTGCATTGGGAGTTGAAAGACTTCCTGATGGTTCATCAGCAGATCTAGACACTCTCATAAATAAAATAAAAATAAAAATTAAAGAGATCAGAGAAAAGAAAAAAAGAAAAGAGAAAGAGGCTGAGAATGCCGAGAGACATCAGATGAAGACCTAAACACTTTTTAAACAATTATATTTTTTGAGTCAAATTCTTGCGCAGTCATCGATTGTATTAAGTTCTTCATAGACAAAATATTTTCTTCCTTTATGTTCTCGGACATCGATTAATTTTAATTTTTCTTCACCATATCTAGTGAAAGGATTTTTGTAGCATCTAATAATGTTATTAGAAAGGTCTACTATGAAAAGCCAGTATTCATTGTCGCCAGATAGCTTATTTAAGATCCTTTCACCAAATTCTTTTTCATTTTCTGTATAAATTATGTATTTCAATTTTCTCAAAGTCTTTAACTCTATAAATATTGTTTTTCCTGTCGCACGATCTTTAGCTATATAGTCGAAAGGTGCTTTTATATCTCCGACGTATAGAAGATCATATTTATCTTTTAAGAATCTCTCAAGGATCTGCATACCTAGCTTTTCGATCTCTAGTTTCTCCTCTGTGATCTCGCCTATAACTATTGATTCTTCGATCTCTCTGGACATCTCTTCTCTAACTATGTTGATAGTTTCTTCAATAAAGTCCTTCGGAAAGATGGTTATCAACGGATCTATCTTTAAATCTATTTCCCTTATGTTCTTAGGCTTCATAACAAAATCCTCACTTCTAAGACCTTTCTCGGAAATATACTTCTGATATTTAAAATGTTCCTCCAAAAGATTCTTAATTATATTCTCTCTAAGATAATGACTAACCTCGTTTTTATCAATAAGCTCTTCATATTTACTCCTGTATCTATCTAATATTGTCTCAGATAAGCTTCTGCCGATTAAATCACATCTGCCAGCATTCTTAATAATGTCTATGAAATCATCTATATATCGTGTTATCTTCTCTTTTTCACCTGCGATATAAGTAAATAACCAACAAACACCTTCTTCTTCTCTGTCTGAAGACTTGGCACATGCTTTTAGCAATAAAACAAGTTTATTAATGTTCTCACAATACAAATATAAATTCTCAGGGAAAATCTGATTTAACGAACTTTTTAACATGTCATCTATTACATACTCCTCACATCTGGGATACCCTGACAGATTTGCCATAGTACATAGTAAATCATAAAATTCTTTTTTATTTACAAATCCACTTATACTCTTTAATCTCTTCTTGATGTAATCGAGGACGTAAGACGGTATGTCACTACTGTACAATCGTAATTTTTTAAGTTTTTCGCTGTAGGTCTTCAGATCTTTCAAAGATCTATTCACGATCTCTTTAATGCCCTCCTCTTTTCTCTCTTTATATGACATCCATAGCTTATAAGGAGTAAGATCTTTAAATTCAACTAGTCCCGATATTGGCAGGTCTATGTCTTTATCTTTCTCATGTATTTTTAAAATCGTTAATGTACTAGGAATAATGCCAGCTTTAACTGAATCAGCAATTTTTCTATAGAGCGAGTTAAATATCTTCTCTTCAAAGCTATGATTCATTATAAGAAGATATATCTTTACATCAATATGTTGACCAAGTCTCCATACTCTGCCAGTTCTCTGTTCTAATTTTACAAGAGACCACGGCAACTCGTAATTTATTACTATATTTGCAAACTGAAGATTAAGTCCCTCGGAAGCGACATCAGTTGATATAAGAACACGAGGGCCAGGCTCTCTAAGCCATTCTTTAATCTCTTTTATAACATCGCTTCCTCTATCTCTCAGGTCTCTGCCGGAAATCTTTTTAATTTCATAGTCAAGAGATTTAGAAAGTTTATCATATATATAATCAGCTGTGTCAGCAAATTCGGTAAAAACAATCACTTTTTCTCCTTTCTTCAAGTGTTCTGCTATTATCTCCTGTAATTTCTCAATTTTCTTATCAACACTTAAAGTAACTTTTGCAAGAGCTCCTAAATGTGTAAATGAATCTACATATTTCTCCATAAACTTCCTTATCTCTTTATTGATCCCTTCATCTATATAAGTCTCGATAAACGTGTCAGGATCTACATCACTTATATATTCCTCCTCAGTATAATCCTCAATCTTGTCTACAACATCTTTAGAAAGCACATAGCCGTAGTCTATAGATTTAATAGAGTTTAAGATTTTTTCAAAAGTTTTGAGTCCTGCATAAGGACTTGAAAGACCTCGTTTATCTATTATCATAGCGAGAAGACCGACAGCACGTCTAAGGTTCTCCTCTCGGCAGTTTATCACAATATCTCTTGTCAGCTTATCTAGTTCTTCGATATATATCTTCTCATCATCAGTTGGTTCAATATATATTGGTTCTACTGTGGCATCTACAAAAATTTTGTCGTTCTCATATACTTCGTTAATCTGTCTTTTACTTCTTCTAAATATTAAAGCATCTATAACTTTATCATAAAAATCTTCTCTAGTATTTTCATCAATTTTTCCTTTGTTAATTGGATCTAACAGCGACAAAAGCTCAAGATAATTTTCATCGTCACCTTTATGAGGTGTAGCCGACAGAAATATTATAGATGCCTGCGGGTTCTTTTTGACAAGATCTTTTACAAGCCTTAGTCTTTTGGTGTCTAAACCAAGCTTATGAACCTCATCTACAACTATAAGATCCCAGCTATAATTAAGAAGTTTACTTTTATATTCAGGTCTTTTAGCAGTATCAATTTTAAACAAAAATATGATATTCTGCTCAGACGAGCTGTTAATAATTTTCTCAAAAATGTTTATATCACTCACTGAATTAAGACCGAAACGTTTAGCCTCTTCTCTCCATTGACCAATTATACTTCGTGGAACTAAAATTAAGATCCTTTTACTGTTAAACTTCTTCTTAAGAATCCCCCAGCGAATTAATAGAAGAGTTTCAATAGTTTTTCCGAGTCCTATCTCGTCTGCTATAAGTGCTCTTATAGGATTTTTGATAGCTAATTTATAAAAGATCTCTGCTTGATGAATATATCCGTCATACCCTAGATATCTTAATACAAAAAGAGGATGTGTCTCGACTAGGTTTCTAAGGATATATTTAATGATTTTTTCAAGTACTTTATCTGTCGACTCCATACAAGACCCTTATTGATCTTGAGACGCGTCCTAGGCCTCTCTGTCTTCTATCTTTATATCGTGTCAAGGCTTCTGTATACCAGAAGTGAAGTGAATAATCGTCTAATTTTTTTACGGCCTCGATAAGTCTGAGGATCCTCAGAGAACTCTTTTTTCTTATGAAGCTAAAAGCCACAGCATATACAAGTAGTCTTTTATAAAGAGATTCATCAAAGATTTGTAAGCCGCTTTTCGTATACTTGACTTTTGTAGATGCATCAACATGTTTTAAGAAATTCATAAGATCCTCTTTATATATTTTTATTCTACCAATTTCTACAGATCCTATGATACCTCTTTTGAAATATGCTTTATAATCTCTGAATAGTATAAAACCATTAAACTGATCATTCATGATGTGCCACCTATCTACAGTATATTATTTTAACACCTCTCTGCTTAATTTTATTATCAGCAGATAATATACTATTCATATCCTCAACTATTCCATCACCTATTATTGCAAGTTCAGACTCGTTTTTACATTTGATAACCGCAGTCACTCCAAACACAGATGCTAGTGCTCTAACTATTTTACTCATGTCGTCAATAGAGATATTTCTAAGATCTATAGATATCGTTTTCTCTGACTCTTCAGTCTTCTTCTCCAAAAACTCTATCTCTACATGAGATTTTCTGACAATCTTCGCCCCTTTCACATATCTTGCAACACTCATCAGATAATCTAATAAAGTAGACGCCTCTACATCTCCTATAATCTTTATCTCTAAAATCTTTTCAGAAGGCTCAGATTTGCACGTTTTTCCTCTCCTGATCAATATTTTGATCTCTGCTTCTTTCTTGAAACTTGGACTTGTAGCAACAATCTTATAAATATATTCACCAGGCTCTTTTGGCGGAGGTATCATCCATATACTCTCGAAATCAGGAATGCCCTTCAAAGGATCTGATTTACCGATCTCCGGATTTAATGATACTTCCTCTCGAAATCCACCGATACTTTTGATCAATATTTTGACAACAATCTCCTCTGGCATTTCCTCCTGATTTATTTCGATCTCTCTAGGTTCTATCTTTAGATCAAATCCTCTTCGAATACTTTCTCTGCGAAGTTTTATATCTGATCTTATGAAAATCTCACTATAATCGTCAGGATATCTAGATTTGAGCTCTCTGACAGGGATCTCTTTATCCCCGTACACTGCTACATAATAACTTATTTCAATAGTGTCTCCAACCGTCTCTTCTTTAACCTCACTTAGTAACTCAATCTGTTGTTCTGCAGCCTCTTTCGGAGGGACTATCATATCGTCGTCTTTAAGTTCTGAGATCTTTTCTAAACCTTCGACCTCCTTAAAATAGATCTTCTCACCTCTAAGTACACCGATCTTAAGATCTTTCAATCCAGATAATAAAGCTTTTTTAACATCATTTGGCGGGATCATTGGGAAGCGAGGAACTTCAAAAAACGTATTAATAACGTCGTTAACACTTATTCTTTTACTCCATTTCTCTGCGCGAGAACCTTCTAACAAATGGAATAGCACATCAAAATTGCTCGAGTACTTCTCATCGAGAACTTTTCCTGCTATTCTTAAACTGCCTTCGACTATCTCAACCAGAGTTTTACCAACAGATTCTACTCGCTTAACTTTAACTACGTCTGCGTCACCCTCTCTAGTTGGATATGCTATATAGTTAAAGTATGAGACTAACCTATATCTGATCTCTCTTTCTAAAGCTCTTTTCATATCTCGCAACTCGTCTCTCAAGATCCTTACAATTCTTTCATCCTGATACTCTCGTTTAATTTCTTCATCCAATTTATCACATGCTATGATCATCTTGGCTTTTCTAATGATCTCTCTCCACTCATTTATGTTAGTGGAGAAGAGAATGATAATCGTGTTTCTATTTCTACGTATGGTTTTTTCTCTCCCAGAGAGCCTATAATATATGATATCGTATAAATCCCCGCTTCGGTGAACATCCCCTTTTATATCTGTTAAAGGAGTTGCTATAACTATGAGCTTATATTCTCTGGAATCCTCTCTTAAAAGCATTGGATTTATCATGATCTCTGGCGTTGATGAGAGGATTGTAGGTCTGACCTGATCTCTGCCCTCATATGGTTTTGTATATAAAGCTTCTAATATTTCAAGTACTGTTTTCTGTGCTACCACATCATCGATTTTTTCAGCTTCTTTTATTACACGCTCCTCTATATCTAATAATCTTGTGACCCAGTAATAGCCCTCTCTACTGTATAGATGAGGCACTCTATATTCAATACTTCCACTGGTGATTTTATCAAGAAGTTCTGATACTCTCACAGGACCTATAAGATACTGCTCGAACCTCTCAGGATCATAAACACCTGAAATTATCTCGATCTTTCCTGGATACTCGCTTCTAGGCTCTAAATGAGGATCATAAATATATGTTCTTAGAAATATATATAAAGCCAATCTAAAAGCAAGATCTCTATAGATCTCTGGTTTAACGTCTTCTTCAACCGGTATCTCTCTTGTTTTACCAATTATCTTGTTAACAACTAAGTCAAAACCTGTGAAACTATTTGTGACAATTTTTGATCTAATATCTTCTACACGTATATCTATATCAGAAGGCATTATAAGAGATAAATCTCTTACCTTATCAAACAGATTTCTCACAACTTTTCTCGTTATTTTAAGAGCATCTCTGGTTTTCTGAAGATCTTTGTTTTTCTCTACGATTTCTCTCAAAACATATATGTATAACGGGTGAAATGGATAATGTTCTTCGATTTCATCACCTAAATCTTTAATTAAATCAGGATGATCGACGCTTAAACTTCTTATTTTCCTTCTGATCAGCCGGGCGTTTTCCGTATCTATTTTAGTGAAAAGTCTTTTTTTCAGAACATTTGCATAATCAATATCGGTTGCTATAGGTCTCTCAGCTACTAAAGCTTTTCTAAGGATCTCTCTATCAATTTCTTCTACAAACTTCTCATAGCCAGACTCAATCTTATATCCTCTCTCAGTAGGCTCTGCCGGAATACTTATTACAACAGCTACACTGTTATTTCCAATGCTCTCAGATAGAACTCTTAAGAAAATTACAACTTGTTTCGCATATTTCTCTAATTTCTTAGCGATCTCGGGATCAGGAGCTTCGTAAAAACGATTATAGTACATACCGATCTCGTCTATTAATATGAGAACCTTTTTATTTGAAAAGATCTGTGATAATATTGATCTCTCAGGAGATACTAGAGACTCGTCATATTGTTTCACAAGATCATAAGCATTAAGTTTATACGCTATATAGCCCCATAAAGTACTGATCTTGACTCCTTTATCCTCTAAAACTTCGTTAGGCATTGGAGAAGGTGCTGTCCTCTTGTCCAAACCATCTATTACTATCACATTGACATTACTAAGAATCTTTGCTTTCTCCTCATTTTTTTCATCTAATATCTTAGATAAAAGGTCAGGTCTTTTAATAAGATGATATAAAAGTATCATAGCATGTGTTTTACCACCGCCGAATGTTGATGGTAGAATAATTATTTTGCCATTACCACTTGCAAAAACATTTATAATCTCATTCACAAGTCTTTTTAACGATTCTGTGACATATGTTATATTAATAAACTCCTCTGGATCAGAATATATTTTGTCACTAGTCTCTCCAGTAATAATCTCATATAGCGAGGGAGCTACTTTCTCATCTAATGTTTTATTAAAAACATCTTCTCTAATCGAGACATATTTCCATAGACTCATCTTAAACCACCTAAGCTTATCATATTTAGATGCTGAAGAATCCTTTTACAACCTATTTTCTCAGGATCATTATCAGGCAAAGCAACATGTAATACCTTAGCAAGATCTATGGCTTCGGAGAATCTAAGATTCCTAGACCTAAGATCTTCAAATAATTTTTTGAATTGATCTGATGTTAACTGAATCGCCTTTAACTCAAGATAATGAAGTGCATCAACAGCTGTCTTAAAATTCTCTGGCTTCGAAGGATCAAGATTCTTCTCATGTAACAGATTTTCTAAAGCTCTTCTAATAGATTGTTCTGTTAAAGAGTCAGGCTCAGGCTCTAGCAACTCCAACTCGTCTCCCTTCTTCGCCAAGATCTTGTTTGCAATAAGAATGTCCACGTTAATATTACTGAATACTCCTAAGAGAGACGCAAAAGTTTTATCTACACGCCCCCTTCTAAACTCTATCTTAAGCTCTCTTCCTCTAGCCTTAGCCTTCTCCTCACCCGCTCGTGTGACAAGTTTTAACGCCACATATGCTGATGAATAAGGATCCAGAGGCTTCTCTACACCTCCACGTTTATAAACTGCTTCTACAAGCGCTTTAAGAGCTAACGAGAAAGAATTTTTAACAATTTCTTTAACACTTATATCAGGAACAAGCTTAGAATACGAAGTATAGACGCTTAACACACCCGCGAGAGACTTTAAGAACAGATTAATATCAAGAGGCGAACCTATCTTAAGAGCCTCATCAACTCTTTTTAAAGCCTCTTCAAAAGCTTTATTCTCAACCTCCTGTACAAAACCGATGCCTTCAGACCCTTTTTTCCATACAACAACTACAGAAGCATCCAAAGCCACCTTGCCACGAGCAGTGACACGTTGCTTACTCTCCGTAGCAATAACACATGCCGCAGAAACTCTGAGACCAGCTTTTCTCCATCCAGCCTCTACAAGAGCCTCCCAAGCAGAAGGATCAGTATGAGCATAATACGTAACGATCATACCGTCATCCCTAGTTAGCTCAGCCATCCTTTTAAAAGCTTTTCCAAGTTTCTCCTTAAAATCTTCATCAGAGCCAGTCTCAACACCAATTACCTTCTTAAAGAAATCAGCCCTTCCGCTACTAACACTGATTTCAAGAGGAGCATACTTCTCCCATTGTGTTCTTATCTCAATATAGCTTGAGCATCTATCATCTAAACACTCAAAGAAGGCCTCAGGATAAAATCTAGGTACTAACGTATTGCTTTTAACATCACTTAATGTTCGTTTAAGCCAGACATAATAGAAGTCACTAAGCTCAGCATATGCAACATCATCTCTATAAGGAGGATCAGTAATTATAAGGTCGAACCTCGCTCCAGCGAGCTTCTCAAGACTAGTAGCATCATCAAGTAAGATCTTAACACTACTAGAGCTACCGAAGATACTATCAATAATATATTTCAAACTTGTTTCCATTGTTTTTATGTTTCTTGTCCATGAGCCTGTAAAAGAAGCAAATGGCGATATATCAGTCCAGTTCCACACCATAGCAATTCCTCTAAATGTGATAGTATGTCCTGGAATTAAAGAAGGATTCCAAACAGAGACAACACTACTATAATCATGATATTTACTTAAAGCTATCGCTAAATAAGTTGTCACCGCCTCTGCATATTTGAATGCTTCTTCTCTGTTCCATCCTTGTTTTTGTTTTTCTTCCTCTATTTTCTTTCCTGCTTCTCTAATCAATTTAACCAGTTTAACAAGTGTTAGAAGCTGACGTGGATTGAAAAGTTTATACCATTTATCAAAACCATATACTATCACCCATATAGATCTATTTTCGTATATTGGTACTGACTCAGCTGGTATATCTGGATCTCCCCATAATGTCTTCAGCTTCTCCAACGCCTTCCAAAGCCTCTCGTCATCCTCTGACTTTGCCGGCTCAAACTCTAGGTCGTTATTAACGATCTTAGCCTTTACTAGTAGCCTTGGTCTGACTGAGCTTTGTTTAAGTTCTTCGAGACTGATTTCTCTGTTAAGATATTTCTCTAATGTCTTATTCCACTCTTGTAAAGCCTGTTTAACATACCAGTGGTCTCCTTTTCCTGGCATTATTCTATTACAATGAAGACATCTTGCTAGACTGCTTCTCGCATCTATATTTGCCTCAGGCACTATATATTCTCTCCCATTTATTTTAATAACATTTTCTGACACTTTTGTCTGTTTTTTTGTGCTGAATTCTTTGTTTAAGTCTATGATCTTGATCTCTATTCTCTCTCCAACAGATACAGGCTCCATCCATACAAGCCTCTCATATCCCCCAGATCTTCCTTTTACTCTTGCCAGCCAGTAGTTGCCTATCAAAGGCGTATATCTTCCGCAGAATGGACATCTAACCTCCCACGTGCCTATGTACACGGCAACGTCTTCATCATATAACTCTTTTATATCAGGATCCTCTTTAAGCCTCTCAAGAACCCATTTGCCCCATTTTTTGACATCTTCTATCAGCCTCCTGCCCAAACCTCTCTCTACAGCCCATTTAGGTATCTCAAGAACTGCCTTCAGAAATACATAGGCGGTTGGGAGAAACTCTACTGCGACAACCTCACCTATACCTAATCTGATGGCTTCGAGCGGTATAGAGCCGAATCCTGCAAAAGGATCAAGAAGTCTTATCTTACTAAACCTCTCTTTGAGACTAGGAGGAATGACGGGATTCTCTCTATGAGGGGTTTTTTCACTATCTAATTTAGTGATCCTAGTAAACTCTTTCTTACCTCTCTCAACATCAAGTAATGAGCCGACAATTATGCTCCGAGCACTTATCAAAGGTTTTCTCGTCCACCAGAAAACCATCTCCCAATGATCAGGACGACCACCACCTTCTTTTTCTCGGGCAGACTCTTCACTAACTTTTGATGCAGGAAAATGCGGAGACTCTAAAAAGCTAGACATATAAACACTACCAAAAAATTTAAATTATCCCGGTATAAATCTTTGTTATATCAATAACCTAATTATTTACATTAAAAAGAATCTATTTTAGATTATGAGATCCGCCATGTTATGCTATATATTTGAATCGAATCTTATGATTCAAATTCGTTGTCAAATGCTTTCCTCAAGACTCTTTTTTGATCTCGTTTAATACTGTCTCTAGTGCTTCTCTGATTTTTATTCCTGAGGGTATTGTTATGTGTTTTATCCCCATTTCTTGTGCTATTACTGCTGCGTTTGGTCCTAATGATGGTGCTGCTATGATGTTCACTCCTTCGTCTACTAATGTCTGTACGCTTCTCACTCCTGCTCCTGATGCTGCTTCGTATCCTGGGTTTCTGATGTTCTTCACCTCTTTTATCTGATTTTCTTCGTCTAATGTTATTATTGTGAAACATGGTGATCTTCCGAATCTTGTGTGTACAACATCTTCTAATCCTGCGCATTTTTCTGTGGGGAAAGCAATTTTTATCATATGATCTCACCTGGTTTTATCAGTATAGGCCTGTATATAGATGGTTTTGAAGGTTTATGAGCTCTTCTCCATCTATCAAAATCTCTTATGATCCTCTCCTCAACAACATCAAATATTTTCATCAACGCTTTTGATGCCGGCGAGTCTGGTGAGAACTCTGTCACAGGCTTCATATATGTCATTGATAGTGGAACTGTATTGTCATACGGTATCTTGCCTAGAAAATCTATGTTCTCCTCCTCAGCATATCTAATGATCTTTTCAGCATAATCCTCATCAAGATCAGCCTTGTTAATTATCAATGCCGATGGAAGATTAAAATGTTTCGCAATCTCATGAACACGAATAAGATTTGATAATCCTGCTGGCGTAGGTTCTGCAACTAAAATAGCTAATGAGGCTCCTGTAAATGCTGATATAACCTGACAACCTATTCCAGCTGCCGCATCAAGAACAACTATAGATTCTCTGCCTGCGATCTCTCTAGCTCTATTCTTAACCTCAGTAACAAGCTTACCACTGTTAGGTCTGCCAGGCTCTATAGATGCCGACACGATCGGAAAGCCATATTCAGTTCTGCCGACCATCACTCTTCCTCTAACAACTCTTCTTCTTCTAATAGCTTTTCTAGGACACGCCAGAGAACATGTGTTACAACCTTCACAAATGGTTGGGTCGATAAAATATTTTCCATCGACAATCTTTATAGCATCAAAAGGACACACATTGACGCATTCTCCACACATATCGCATTTAGAATAATCAATCTCAGCAATATACGCATCACTATATTCATCAACACGATCCCATGATGAGACGTTGAAAAGAAGATGTAGATTAGGAGCCTCAGCATCAGCGTCTGCAGCAACAATTTTATAACCTTTTCTATAGAGATATAATATCAGACTTGAAGAGACAGTGCTCTTACCAGTTCCTCCCTTACCACTTGCAACAACAATCTCAAGAGGAGCGCCTAGAAACATATCATATGACCCCCATGATCTTGTGGGCAACATCATTGAAAATCTTTGAGACAGAATGATCAGGGTTTTTAAATGTTATAGGTCTTCTCTCAACAATTGATCTTGCAACATCATCATGATAAGGTATTTTTGCAATAATCTCAGCCTCATAACCTCTGGCTATAGACACGATCTTTTCAAAAATCTTTTCAGAAGCCCCAATACCATATTTATTAACAACAACCCACGAAGGAATATTCTGCTCTTTTGCAATCTCTAGAATAAGCTCTAGATCATGAGCTCCTAGAGGGGTCGGCTCTGTAACAGCTATTAGAAGCATACTGTCTTTAATAGCAAGAGTAATATGACTCCCGGTTCCAGCCCCAGTATCTATCAGAAGAACATCTCTGGCGTATCTCAATGCTCTTCTCTTCCCCTCTCTAACAGCAGGAGGAGTATGCTCCTCACCTTCTCTCAATTTTCCAGTGACAAGCTCTAGATTATTATTTACAACAGTATGATAAGTATAACCAATAACTCTATAACCTTCTAAAATAGCTTTAGTAGGACATGCTAACACACATGATCTACATCCGCTACATAATCTAGCCATCACAAATGGAAGCTTCTCTCTAGTCATCACAATGGCGCCAGTGTCACACACATTTGCACATACACCACATTTTATACAATCATCATATTTCACAAATGGATTGACAATCTTTATAGGCTCTTCCTCAGCAAGATCCACACCTAAAAGAAGATGATCATTAGGACCTTCAACATCTAAATCTGCAAGAGTCACATGTCTATATCTTGACAAGACTATCGCGAGATTAGTTGCGACAAAACTTTTCCCAGTGCCTCCTTTGCCACCAGAGACACTAATGATCTTCATGAGGATCCTCCTCAAAAAATCATGTACAAATATTTTTTCTCTTCAAAACATCATTATACCTAGGATCTTTAATAACTAATCTATTAAGATCTGTGTCTCCAAGATCTTTAGTTTGTTCAATCACAGAATCAACAATCTTCTTAATAGACACATCCTCGATATCTACAGAGCCACATGTATAATAGGCACATCTCCTCACTTCATCTCTTTTATAACAAGAATCTTTCTTAACGCCTTCTTTAATAACATCTGACACCTCAGGAATATAATAGCCGGCTTCAAAACCTTCAACAGTGAAACAAACAAGATCCTTATTATAAACCTCTTTAAATCTCCAGCTGATCAACATAAGAATTCTACTGACACGATAAGGATGTACACATCCCAGTCTAGACACTATATAGCCGATCAGCTTCTCAAGACTTATCAAAGACATTTAGGCATTCCTAAATAATTCTATTCTAGAGAAAACTTATAAGCATGATAATCAGATAAAATATATCCAAAACAGATCTTTACATCTCAACACATGATGACAAACCTCTCAGATCGTATAAAAACTCTCATAATATGAGGATCTCTTAATTTAATATATGTGGATCCTTCATCTATCTATTTTCTTTAATGCTTTTCTAACAGCCTCTCTATAAAGAGGAGTCTGCCAGGCGACATATCTTCCAACTCCAATCTCAAGATCCTTCTCTGGAGGAGGCTGATCAATCCATAGACCAGGTCTTCTTTCATAAAGATTATATACTATCAGATTTTTTCTTATAAGCTCATCAATAAATTCTCTAGACGTCTCAGATCTCCATATGCTATCAGGATCTTCAACAGCCTCCTCAAGACTTCTTCTCCATCTGCTTATAAAATCAGGAGTAAGCTCCTTAGATCTTACCATGTAATCTATTGTATCATCAATATTCCATCTCATTGAATAAAGCTGTCTAAAGATCCTTGGGTTTCCTCCTGTGATCCTCCAGACATCTTCGAAAGAAGGCTTCTCACCAGGTATCTGATCATAAAGCTCTCTGAAATCGTTTTCAGACATGTTCCACATAGACATTATATGAGCCCACATATGTCTGCCGATCTCAGATCTGAAGGCTCCCCCGCTGGTCGCCACTATAGCTATAATCTTATCATATTCATAAGATGAATGTTCTATCATATTAAGCAGAGACTTTACATATGAAGAAGCTTCTCTAAGCTCCATCCTTTGAAAAGCCTCGTCTATGAGAACCGCTATTTTAGGCTTTCTCAGTTTTTTCATAATTCTATAAGCTATTGTAAACACAAGATCTGATAGTCTTGTTATGAGGGAGCTCATAGAGATCTCTATATGTTGAAGTCCTTGTGTGACGACTTCTCTAATTATATCTTTTATATCTTCTGTGTATATGAGGGCATTCTCAAAATTTTCTTCAGCAGGATTCACATAGATGACTTTATAATCCATCTTCTCTAAGATTTTTATAGACTGTCTGAGCCATGAGGTTTTTCCACAACCCTCAGGACCATAGACAACTATTGGAAAACCTACTCCTCTCTCACTCCACTCAACTATTTTTCTAAGAGCAATTTCTCTACCTATGAATCTTATTTTGACTCCCGGGGCAAATTCTAAAGGGATCCTCAGCATATCTATATTAATCTCTCTATCTTCACCATACATGTTGATGTCTTCATCTATATATAGTTGATTGTCATTATATAATGTTAAACTATTTTCGTTCTGATCGATCCTTTTTTAAATTTTTTGTGGCAAGAATTTTAATGGCTAGTAGTGTTTGAATATGAGAGAAATATCTGTAGAAGAATATCTTGATTATGTGTCTAAAAACAAAACTATTGTTGTAGAAGATCAGACAATCTCTTTGGAGCCCATCAAGATCAAAAGGATCGAGCCTTCTTCTGAGGAGCTTACAGACGTCTCTACTACTGTATGGAGTTTTCCTAAGAGAGGCTCATGGGCTACTCACAAAGGTGATTATAGAGGTAATTGGGCTCCTCAGATCCCTAGAGCATTAATACTTAAATACACTGATCCAGGGGATGTCGTTCTGGATCCTTTGATAGGCTCGGGGACCACATGTGTAGAAGCAATACTTCTAGGGAGAAACTGTATTGGTGTTGACATTAATTATAATGCTGTTATTCTTGCTCATCACAGACTTTATCATCTCATAAAATATCTGAGAGAGAAAGAGAGGAGAGAGATCAACGTGTGGTATAAGATTTATCATGGAGACGCTAGAAAACTTGATCAGCTGTCTGAAAACTCTATTGATCTTGTTGCTACACATCCTCCATATCTAAACATAATTAGATATGGCGAAGAGAAGACTGAGGGAGACCTCTCTAGAACAAAAGATCTTGAGGAGTATCTTATGCTATTGAAACAAGTCGCAGAAGAGATCTACAGAGTTCTTAAGCCCGGAGGATTTCTAGGCATACTGATCGGAGACACAAGAATTAAAAGACATTATGTGCCAATAACATATTACGCATTGATCACGCTTTTAGACGTGGGGTTCGTCTTGAAAGAAGAGGTCATAAAGATCCAGCATAAAATGAAGACTACGAGAGAGGTTTGGAGAAGGATCAGAGAAAGAGATTTTCTATTGATATATCATGAGAA
>WYEN01000071.1 GCA_009903825.1 Desulfurococcales archaeon | reverse complement strand
CACACGCTATATACATTATTGAGAGCTTTAATCCTAATGAGATTATCGAGATAAACGGCCTGGATGTTGAGACACATAGGCTTGTGTGTTTCGAGGATAAAAGCTTCTGTAGATATTATGTGGGTCTTAGAGAGAGTGTTAAGCCTTGTGAATGGGCCTATTTCTCGTTGGATACTCTGAGGCTACTTAAAGAATATTCAGGGATCAGCATTAGCAGAAGAGCTTTAACAAAATATGTTAAAAGACGCAGTCTATTACTGCCTAAGTATGTTAGAAAGATCTCTTGGAGACTGATGATTAAGGTCATGTCTAGAGAGGTGGCGAGATTTATTCAAAGCAGATTTGGAGAGCTTAAGATCTCTGAGGCTAGATATGAGGATCTTCTTGGTGAAGCAGACGAATATTATCTCAGATACATAAAATTGTTGGCACAGCTTGAAGAGGAGAAATCTCTGAATCGATTAAGTTAATAAAAATTTCAACATATCGATCTCAGCAGTCTTTTGTATTATCATTAAAAGTTTTGAATCGATCTTTCATTTTTGACATTGTCTTACACAATGCTTGTCGAATTTAAACTTTTCATCATAAGAAAATATATTGTAGAGACCTCTTAACAGGGTCTGATATTATGACTGGCAGAATATATATGTCTTTCTCAGAGGTCGAAAGAGATACCAAACTTAGTAAATTTAGTAATGAGCCTGAACTTCGTCAGGCACTTGTTGAAGCTTTGAAAGAAGAGGCTGGCAAATATTGTAAAAAAGATCTGGCTGAATACGTGTTTAAGCCCATGCTAGAAAGAGTTTTGAGAGAGAGAAGAAGAGCTGATATTATATTTAGCAATGTTGTTATTGAGGTTGAGAACCCCGGAGGAGATCTTTCTCGAGGAAGAGAGCAGTTATACACATATATGAATGATCTTAAGTCTCGAATAAAAGAGCTTGTGATACATGGTGTAGTCACTAATGGTATTGATGCAGAATATTATGTTCTTGATGATGATCATCCCAGGCTAATAAAAACAGGAAGTCTTTCAGATGTTATGAGCGATCTTTTGACACTCTTCTGTTCACAAAAAATTCCGATTATAACATCTGAAGAGTTATTAAGTATAATAGGTGTATAACATGACAAAACTGTCTCATCAAGTGATCAAATCTTTTTATGATGTTCTTACATGGTATAATAATAACAGGGGTTCTCCTTCAAGTCATGTAATTCTTAATCTTTTTGAGCTCTGGAAAAGTCTGCATGCTTTATTCATAAATATTTCTGATGAGGGCTGGAAGGCTCTTAAAAATCTGGCTACAAATCTTGGGATCTCAGTTAGAAATGAGACAGAGAGATGGCTGTTTCTCTATGCTTTAGAGACATATCTTAATATCTTGATGAGAGCAATAACTCTCTCAAAGATCGGGGTTTCAGCATCAAATCATATAGATTTTGAGAATAATATAATTAGCAGAAGAAATATCTTTGAGCCTAACGTATTTGAGTGGATCTTTGAGGCTTCAAAAGATCAATATCTGTCTCCAAATCTAAAGAGACAACTTATAGACTCCATAGATCTTCTGCTAACAGTTTTGTATAATATAAATCTATTTCAGATATCTTTTGACATGTTCAGAGAGATCTATCAGAACATATTGCCCGGAGAAGTTAGAAAAAGTCTTGGAGAGTTTTATACAAATGAAGATATAGTAAATAAAGTTTTAGACGCTGCAGGACTTGATGCTAATGCCATAAATAATCTTTATAATAAATGGAATAGAGGAGAAAGAGACACATTAATTTTAGATCCCGCCTGTGGCTCAGGATCTTTTCTTGTAGCTGTCATCAGAAGGATCTTTAGATCTTTCAGCAGACCGCCAGGAAATGTTGTGAAGTTTATTGAAGAAAATATTGTGGGAATAGACATAAACCCGTTTGCAGTAGAGATGACTAAACTTAACATTATCATGACTATTGGAGATGAGATACGAAAATTAGGAGGAACTTACGTACCGTCTTACTTAAGGATCTATTGGGCTGACAGCCTAGCAAAAGTCAAGAATCAGACTAAGCTCGGCTATCAAGTTTTAACAATCTATATGCCGACGCTCCAGACGATCCTTGGGAAAGAAGCGATCTCAATACCGCGTGTTGCCAACAAAGATCCTATGATGATCTTTGATAAAGTGGCCAAATATGTGGAAAGAAACATGAATGTGGAAGATCTTATAGGAGAAGAACATTTAGAGAACGTTGCACAAGCTGTTAAAGATCTTTATAACGATCTTAAGAAGATATATGATGCTGGCAATAGTAGGATCATAGAAATGATCAGAAACATCATAGCCGTTCAATCTTTTGTAAATAGATGTAGTTATGTAATTGGCAATCCTCCTTGGGTCAGGATTCATAATATCAGCAGATCTGTGATTGACTATCTGAAAGAGAATTATGAATGGCTTAAAAGCGGCTCATCATATACGCCAGGATTCAAAAAGACGAGAACACCTTTCCGTGAGCAATTTGACTATTCAATGGCATTTGTTGAGAGAGGCCTTGAATTCTTGAGAGATGAGGGCATTCTCTCATATGTCATAACATCAAAGATCATTAAAGCCACATATGCTGGTAAAATGAGAGAAGATCTTATTGAAAAATATACTATACTTGAGATCATAGATTACAGTTTATATCCCATCTCATTGTTTCAGGACGTCACTAATTATCCACTTATAATCTCTATTAAAAAGTCTTCTCCAGGCGGTAAGAGGAACAACATTAAAGTCACCGTCTATAATACTATCGGAAATAACAAGAGCTTTCACCTAGAGCAATGGATGCTACCGCTTTACTCGGGAACAAACTATCCAAACAATATGAGATCGCCTTGGGTGCTGGCACCACCCGAGGTGATCACGGTTCTTAAAAAGATCATTAATAAAGGTCATAGACTAGGAGATCTATACAAGGTTACTAGAGGGGTAGAAACAGACCTCAATAAGGCTTACATAGGTGATCTCTCAAGCTGTACACCAGCTGGGACAGTTAAGCTAAATCTTGAAGAGAATTTGACAGCTGATATTGAGGAGTCGCTTGTTTACCCAATAGTAAGAGGTGAAAACATACATCCTTATAAATACAGCTTTAGTAATTATATAATCTTTCCTCATGATCCGGTATCTCTCGACCCTCTGTGGGATAATGATCAAGAAGATGTTCTTAATACTTTTGGTCTATTGAGGCAAGGAGTAAAGGTAGAAGCGAGCGGTGGTGTTCTCAAGTATATAAAGAATGTAAGTGCAAACTATGCAAATATCATTCAGAACTCTATAAACACTCTCAGAAGCAAGGGATATCAAGTAAATACTGTCATACCTTGTGCTGTATATATGTGTTTAGATATTAGAAAGTCAGGCAGAGGTCTAGTGCTCAGGATCAATGTTGAGATTCAAACCGACAAAACGACTACATTGATCTATAATGTAACAGGATTAAGAATTCCAAATGCCCCTAATGCTACTCAACATTTTATATCTTTACTTGAAGAGCTGGTTAAAAGGCGTAGTTATAAAGCTAGTCTTCCGCCTTGGGCTGTATTCGGGGTTACAAAAGAAAAATTTGAGGAATATAGAATTGGATGGCAGGAGATAGCTAAATATATCGAGGCCTCACATCTGCCTGTTACTGTTAATATTAATATATGTGGCACTATGAAACAAAAACTTCTTATACCTATACAGAAAGTTTACTTCATAGTTGAAAAAGATCCTTTGAAAGCATTAAAACTACTCATCTATATGAACTCAGACCTTGCCAGAAATCTAGTTAAACTTTGGGCTTGGACGACACGTGAAGGATATTATGAGCATACATCATATAACATGGGAATGTTGCCTATACCAAAAAAGCTTGTAGAGTGTAAGTTATGGAGGTTTCTAACGAATCGTCTGAACCAGCAGGAGAAATATATAGACCTTAACACAGTAGCAACTGAAATATTAAGTGAAGCAGAAGTTAGTAAGAATTTAGAAAAAGAGTTGATACAGACTCTCGAGTTGAATGAAGATGAGTATAGAATGTTGATTGAATATGGAAAATGGCTTAATGAACTAGGAATGCCTCCGCAAACAGAAAGCGTAGGCATAGAAGAAGTTGAAGAGGAGGAAATAGAAACTTAGAAATACATAAACAAGGAATATCTTTGAAACTTTTTAAAAGATGATCTGTTGCAAAAGGTTAGCGTTTTCTATCTGAGGTCGTAGTTATAAAAATATAGAAGCTTATGACCAGGAGAATAATATA
>WYEN01000096.1 GCA_009903825.1 Desulfurococcales archaeon | reverse complement strand
AACATATCTAATATATAAGGATTCATAGTAGGTTCTCCCCATCCTGAGAAAACAATCTTTTTAACACCAGAGTTCAGGGCGTTATCAATTATTTTCTTAAAATTTTCAATACTCATGTTTATATATCTCAGATTATCAGAGGCATATCTAAAACAATGTATACACTGAAGATTACAATAGGTTGAGACTTCAATAATAAGCTCTTTAGGAGAAGAATCCTCTCTCTGTTTAAAATACCAATCACCTATTTTCATATTAATCTTACCTCAAAATGAAAAAATAGAGATTATTATTGAAAAAGATCTTTTTTAATATCAGCCTGGGAGAAGACCCTCCTCCTCAAGTCTATCAGCGAGCCACTTAAGATCTAATTCTTCGAGCTTCTTTCTAGTAGGTCTACCTTTCATCCATCCTCTTGCGACATAATACTCTGGAAGCATCTCTTTAAGTCTTACAACATGTCCTTTCGCAGGACCTTCTGGCATAGGTTCTTCTAAAAGTCTCTTGGGGAGAGTATCATATTCTTCACCATCACCAAAACTTAATATATTGAATACTCTCTCGGCATTATAAATTCTCTCACCGATCTTATAAAACTCTTCAGGAGTCACATTCCAGCCTGTCACAGCTGATACTTGTTCTGCTAACACATCAACATAATATGCAAAGGTGACAAACTTACATACGATCATGCTGTCAATAGTTGCGAAAGCGTCTTGCATCTCTTTAACCATCTTACCCTTACCCTCTGTTGAGAATCTATCTGCTTTAACTGGTATACCAAGTATCTCTGGTGATATCATATATGCTCTTAGATGACATCCTCCTCTATTGCTAGTGGCATATGCAAGACCATGTCCTTGAGCACCTCTAGGATCATATGCTGGAAGCTCTTGTCCTCTCACAACCATAGCAAGCTCAGGCGCTCCATATTTTTTCGCAAGTCTTAAGGCTCCTTCAGCAAGATCATCACCAACACCAGATCTATATGCGGTTCTCCACACAAGCTCTACCAAGACTTCTCCATTACCCCACGTGGCTTTTAATCCTCTTAATTTCTCAGAAGGAATCTTGCCTTTCTCAACCAGCTCTAGAAAAGTACCTATCACATGACCCATCGATATAGTGTCAAGACCTAGCTCATTACATAAATAATTAGCTTTAGAGACAGCAGCAAGATCTCCTGTTCCAGTCTGCGCACCGAGAGCCCAGATAGTCTCGTACTCAGGACCTCCTCCCTCACCGGTGAAAGGAGGCTTGGTAATTCTAGTATATCTTGCACAACCAATTGGACATCCTTCACATATCTCCTCCTTCTGCCTCTCCCAATCCATTATATCTCTTGCAATAGTTTCACCACTAATCTTCTCAGCCTCTGGAAAGACACCTGTCTGGAAGTTTCTTGTTGGAAATATTCCATGAGCATTTATTATATTTACAAGAACAGCTGTGCCATATTTAGGCAGACCTTCGCTGGTCACAGGAGATTTCTTTATAAGATCCATTGATTTCATAACTACTTCTTTGAACTTAGCCTCATCAGCTATTGGAGGCCTCATATGACCTCTCACAGCAATAGCTTTGAAATTCTTGCTGCCCCACACAGCACCGTGGCCACCACGTCCTGCAGCTCTGTTTTTATCATTCATTATAGAGGCGAATCTAACTAAATTCTCTCCTGCAGGACCTATACAGGCAACAGATATTTTTCTAGCTTCATCTTTACCTACTACTGGCGTAAGTTCTTCTATGATCATATCAGTAGTTGTATGAACATCTTTGCCCCAGAGATGTTCAGCGTCTTTAAGCTCTGCCTTACCATCATGAATCCATAGATAAACAGGTCTCTCAGCTCTGCCTTCAATAATCACAAGATCAAAGCCTGCATACTTTAGCTCAGGCCCGAATCTACCGCCGCTCTGAGAGTCGTGTATAGAGTTAGTTAATGGAGACTTTGTTACTGAAGCCCATCTACCTGCAGAAGGTATGCCTGAAACACCTGTTATAGGTCCTGTAGCAATTATAGCCTTATTCTCAGGACTGAAAGGATCTATCTTAGGATTAACTTCTTTCAACATATAATAGACTCCTAGACCTCTGCCTCCCAACCATTTTCTCAAAACATTCTCTGGAGGCAAAGATTCTATATAAACTTTTTCACTCCAAAGATCGACTCTTAAAACTCTGCCCATATATCCTCCAGGCATAACAAAACACCTTTTCAGAAAATGTTTTTATTAATAAAATAATAAATATTTCATAATAAAATTGATCTAGCTTTATTAATAAATAAATTAAAGATTTTTTGTTATAAATTTTCAAGGAGTAATATCAATGAAAAAAGTTATAGTAAAATTCATATCTGTGTTTGCTGAGAAGATGGGGCGTGAAAGAGTTTATGAGTTAAATGATGATGCGACAATTGAAGATCTTGTTGAGATTATATCAAAAGAGTTAGAAGAGATAAAATCAAAAGGAGTTGTATATGTAAACTATAGATTCCCAAAAGAAAGACAGATTCTTAACGATGGCGACGAGATCCTTATAATGCCATTGTTCGCAGGAGGCTAATAAATTAAAGAGAATATGTTTCATGAAAGTTTATTCTATCTCAAATAAACTTCTTATAATGGGATCTCATGGGTAATATAAAAGTCAATGAGAAAATCACAAATATCGAGAGAAAAATTGTATGGATAGATGATCCTATGCCACTTGTTGGTCACATAGCTTTCGGCATTGTTGATAGAGGAACTAATCTTCTTCAGGTGAGACCTTACACAGCATGTAATCTTTCTTGCATATTTTGTTCTGTTGATGCAGGTCCTAACAGCAGGAGTAGAGTAGCTGAATTTATAGTTAATATTGATCATCTTATTGATTGGGTTAAATACGTGATGAGTTTCAAAAGATCTAGGAGAATTCATATATTAATTGACGGCGTCGGAGAGCCTCTTCTACATCCCAAGATAATAGATCTTATACAGAGACTTAGAGAGATAGAAAGAATTGGAGAGATAGCTGTAGAGACACACGGAGGAGTATTGAATGAGAGAATTATAAAAGATCTTAGGGATGCTGGTTTGACAAGAATTAATGTCTCAGTCCACAGCCTAGATCCTTTGAAAGCCTCATGGTTGACAGGCACTGACAAATATGATATTAAAAAAGTCCTTGAAATGATAATTTACGCAAACAATATAGGTATAGACATAATGTTGACTCCTGTATGGATCCCTGGAGTAAACGATCATGATATAGAAGAGATAGTTTTGTGGGCTAAAGATAATATTAGAAATAATAGCTCTCCGATATTAGGTGTTCAGAAATATATTGTTCATAAGAGAGGCAGAAGAATCTCCGGAGTTGACGAGCCTAGCTGGGATCATTTTTATAACTTTCTAAATGTTTTAGAGAGGAAAACAGGTGTGAAACTAAAAATCAGTCCGCAAGATTTTGATGTTAAGCCTGATAACCCTCTTCCAAAACCTATGAAGATAGGAGATAAAGTCGTCGTCAAAATATATTCAATTGGATGGCTAAGAGGAGAGTATATAGGATATGCGAAAAATAGAGTCGTCACTATATTAACAGATCAAGAGTTAGAAAAAGATGTTGAGGCTAGAGTAAAGATTATATATGATAAAGATAACATATATTTGTCGAGAATATACTGAGAACAAAACTGTTATTTCTAGAACAAAGGCTTGTTTCTACTTTTATTTCTAGGCTCATAAGAGCTTCTAATGATCCTTACGATATCCTGAGCCTTCTCCTCTGAGAGACCTTCTACTCTACTAAGCTCTGAGGCTGAGGCGTTAAAAATCCTCTGTACCGAGCCGAATGTCTCTAAAAGTTTTTCAGAGAGCTTAGGACCCACGTGTGGAAGACATTGAACGATATACTCCTGCCATTCTCTTATGTCGTCTGTCATAGGTTTTTTCTCTTTTCTAATAACTCTAGAGGGGCTTCTCGCATTAATTTTAGATGCTAGAGAGAATATTAAATAAGCTGTCTCTTCAACATCCGAAGTATATAAAATGGAGACATTATTTTGTTGAGCTATAAATGCTAATGCGCCATAAACTGCTTTCCATCTATCTGTAAGCTCTCTAATTTTTCTTGGAGATCCTTCTATAATCACAAAGATCTTATCATATACCTCAGAAGCTCTCTTGATCTGGTCGAAAATTCTTTTATCAAAAACGCTTCTCACAAGATCATCTATTCTTTTTCTCTCAACAATCTGGTCTCCAAATAAATAGTCTCCTATCTCAAGCATTTTGAACTCTATATAGGCACCCAATTTAATCAAATGATCAGCTACTCCAGAACTT
>WYEN01000018.1 GCA_009903825.1 Desulfurococcales archaeon | reverse complement strand
TTCAAATCATGAGGCCGGAGGAGGCAGCCGTCTACGTAAAGACGTTGTTAAACATAATAGAACATCCCTCAGCAGAATACGATAGAATAATAGCTGTGGTAGCAACCAGCGAGGGAAGATCTAGGGCTGAGATCGGTAGACATAGATGGGCTCATCTAATGCCTATGTGGAACATGTCTAAAAACGACTTCAGAGAGCTCTATGATCAGACGCCTGGTGAGAAGCCGTCTTTCGAAGATGTCTGGAGGATCACAGGAGGAAATCCGTGGGTCTTTAGAGAGCTCTATATGACGAAATGGAATATTAATAAAGTCATCATTGAGATGACAAGATCCAAAGATCTTACCCCATATTTCGTGGATAGATGGAGAAGTCATCTTGAGAAGGCTATAGAAGATCCTGATCATCTGTGGCATAAAGATGTTCCGAAAGAACTTATAGATGAGATGATCAAGAGAAATCTCATAATCTATAACATGTATGAGAGAGATCCTGTGCTCTGGATTGATCATCCTCCACCTAGAAAGGATCTTGAGATAGGAGTTGGAGAAGAAGTTGCCTGGCAGACTCCTCTACATAGAGAATCCGTGAGAAGAGCTTTAGAGAAGATGAAGAAAGACCAATCAAAAATATGATATGATCTCTCTTATAACTTAAGATCTCTTTTATTTTAAAGATCCTTTCACCAACTGTTGTAATTAATTAATTTAATACGTTGAAGCTCGTCTAAGCAGAGGATCTCTTCACATTTAATTCTATATGTCTATAGTTTATTTATAACGTTGTCTTTGAGCTGATCCATACTATATTTAGTATATTTTGTATCTTCTTTCACCTTTAAGATCTTTTTATCAAAACAATCTTAACTATGAGATTTTTCTTGATCTCTTCTCTTAAGCTCTTCTTCTATTTTTACAATTCTCTTCTCTATAAGATCTATTCTCATCAATAAACTGTCTATTTTAGCTGATAATTCTTTTTCTACAGAATCTATTCTCCTCTCTGTGGATAATAATTCTTTCTCTAATGCCTCTATTCTTGTTTTGAGAATTTCTTCGAGACTGCCTATTCTCTTCTCAATAACATTAAGCCTGATCTCTAAGATTCTTCTTGTCGTCTCCATAAGTAAAAATCCTATCTCCCAATCGCTAAGAGTCTCACCTCTAAGAGCTTTGTCAACGATCTTCTTAGCATAACCTACAAGGATCGATCCTATGACATCTATATTAACAGAATGAGCATACTCAGTCATAACGCTCAACATATAAATTTGTTGAGGGCTTAAATATAGAACATTAATATTGAATTCACAGACGATTCACTAGTATTTTTGTGATCTCAATAACTACTATATCAAAACCCTCGATCTTGTATTAAGTAGTTAGACCTGCAGTCTTTTTAACCCACTTGTCTCTATATCGACTGCCTAAATGATGATCTTAACTATATATTTGGTAAAGATCCATTGATAACTATTAATTTAAGTAAATATTATCGTATATATCCTCGTAGCATGAGAGATGATTAGAGGGCATTTCTAAGATTAATAGACTTAAAGAAAGTTCTCAAATGATACTCTTAGACTTATCAGGCAGGATAGTATCTACTAGATTTTGCTTACATATGAATAGATATGACAGGAAGAGAATTAAAAAGATCATTAGATATTTAGAAAAATATAATGTATTTATAATATAGCTGTTTAGAAGGTTAGAAGGTGAGAATTTGTCTGTTATCCAAAGAATCATTTTGTTCATTGTATTCTCCTATTCTCTAGCTTTTTTGATAGATTATATTGCTTATTTAAGTGGTTTAAGTCTGCATGTTCCAGAGACTACTTCAAACGTTGCGACTTTTTTATGGGGGTTAGCGAGAATGTGGAGTGTCGCTTTATCAGTAGTCTTCTGTCTATTGTTTTTTAGAACGAGCGTTCGAGGCTGGTTTAAAGATGTTCTAAGGTTTTCTAGAAAAGTTCTGTTATATTATCTTGTCTCGCCACTTATAATATATCTTGCGTTAGGAGTATATATCATGATCGCTACGTTTCTGAAATTATTTGATTTTAACAACTATGTTAGGCTTATAGCTGAATCGCTGAGAAACGTTATACATACATCTTCAGAGGCTGAGTTAGAGAGATTATCATGGTTCATAGCATTACTACAGATACCGCTGGCATACGTCGCCGGGATCAGTATAAACACTTTATATGCATTAGGAGAAGAGCTCGGCTGGAGAGGATACATGTACAAGGTGCTCGACTGGAAACCTTCAGCTAAAAACGTTATTATAATAGGCGTTGCATGGAATCTATGGCATATATCAACATATTTATTAAATCCTTATATCAAAATGTTTAATATGATCCAGATAGTATGCTCTTTAACACTATCTCTCACACAGATGCTTGTATTTACATATATTCTTTTGATCTTCACAAGCATTACAGACAGCATACTGCCCGCAGCATCACTTCACGGAACATTCAACGCGTTATGGAACCTGACAATCGCGACATCAGCAGGACCAATAGATCAGGTTGAGAATCTTCTAATAATTCAATTAATATCAGCCGTCTCATGGATTCTTATTGTTATCATATTAATGATAATAACTAGAATATTTCATAAAATGAGATAGCCAGATATATCAAGATCCTCACTTCCTTCTGCCAATCTCATGAAATTAATTGTAATGAATATCATAGCTTGTTTATCCACAAGATCCTTGAAGACTTTATTAAAACATTTATATTTAATATTACTCCTCGAGAGAATTATGAATTCTCCACATCTCTCTAATGCTTCTCACGGTATCTTCAATTTCTCCTTGGAAATATCTCTCCAAGTGTCAGCGAAATTCATTATAATATTAATACTCTAAAACTCTCTATATTCTTTCGGTCTCTTAAGTCTTAAAAGAGCCTCACTAGCTTCTTTAGATATAGTTATAATTTTTAAAAGGTGTAATATATTCCATTAGCATTATTAAAACTTATGTGTAAGTTTTTACAGCTCAACTATAAATTGGTTCTGGAAGGCCTGTATTTTAGTTTGATGTTCATTGATCCTTACTAAATAAAAGCACTTGTATATCATGTAATAATAAGATCCTTAGATAAGCATAGCTTATTAAGCTAATTTTAACACACAATTATCGGCAAGATCGTTATGAAGTTGATGGTTACGAGAATATTCCTCTCTCTAAGTATATGATCTATATGATTAAACTAGCTATTATGTTTTCAATGTTACTACTTTTTGTCTTCTCAAAAGTTTTAATTTCTCCTTAGATCAGTTTGAACCGAATCTCCTTTCATCTCTGAAACCTATTTTGAGTCTCATTATTTTCATCCAATATTTTGGACTTATGATCTGAGGCTGTTTTAATTCTCTTCTTAAGCTCTACAATGCTAATGAATTTTATAAGGATCCTTTAATCTAGTAATAAAATAAGACAAGTTTAAACTGTGTCCATCTGTCAAAAACTTTCATAGATCTTCAATATTTTTCTCAGCAGCTTTACTCTATAGAAACATCTTCATAAGAATCATTTTCTAATATCTAATATCGTTATATCAAGCTCCCGATAATATCAATAAATAACAGAACGTATTATAGACATAATTAAAATAATAGAAGTATTTTTAAAGACTAGGGCAAAACTACAATCCCAAGCTTCTGTGCAACTTTTCTCTGTCTATTATCAAGTGATAGCAGAGGCATCTTATTGTTAAGAGCTTGTGCCACGTACAATGCATCATATATAGTAATGTTTTCATCTGATGATATCTTAAATGCCTCATCTATATATTTATCCTCAGGCTCAAGGATCATATTTTTAGAACGATAATTTTTAAACAGTCTTATTATTCTCTCTGCATCTTCAATAGTTAAAACTCTTCTAAGATAGACGGCTTTCCATATTGCATTATAAAATTCTTTAACAACATGATCAATAGACATGATAGTTTTCATATAAATTCTTAATTTATCCCAATTTTCTTCACGAAAGAAGAATGCTATAACAGCTGAAGCATCAGCCACTATCACGATCCTCTCTCACAGTCTCTGTGGCAAAACCTTTCGGAACGCTCCATTTAGCTTTTTTAAGCTCATCTAGGATCTCATTAAAATTATCTTCAGCCTCAAGTTCTTTAATTCTCATCTCAATGAATCTTCTCACCTCTTCTGCCCAGTTTATTTTATCTTTATATTTGTTCATCTTCTCCTTCAGATCTTTTCTAATTTTAACACTAAAAACACTCATAAATTTATTCACCAAGAACTATCAGTATACCAGATATATATATTTTACGTAGACCATAAGGTGGACTTTTAAT
>WYEN01000006.1 GCA_009903825.1 Desulfurococcales archaeon | reverse complement strand
AGAGATTAAAGAAGCTTATGTATATATCAAGGGGAGAGCTGTAGTTAAAGAATATTACGAAAAGATCAAGGGATCTATAAAAGATCTTGTTAAAAGCGGTAGAGCCTAAATTCATATAGGATGGATCCCTCACAGCAAGTTGCCATTATTATATAGAGCCTCAGACATTTTCGTTAGAACATCAAAATATGAGAACTTTGGTCTTGGAGTGATAGAGGCAATGGCTTGTGGAATACCGACGGTGACACCTAATGTGGCGACATTTCCAGAAATAATAGGCGATGAGATAACACTTTATAAATCAGATGATCCTATAGATCTAGCGAATAAGATTATGCATCTAATTGTGGACAAGGATCTTTATGATTCTGTAAGAGAGTATCAATTAGCGAGAGCACAAGATCAATTCAATATTAATTTTACAGCTAAGAAGTATATCAAGTTATATTCATCGCTTCTATAATATTTCGGCGTATCACTAAAAGTCTATGAATATATCGATAGTCATTATCAATAGAAACGGTGAAATATTCGCAAGTAAATTGATGAAAACGTTGATTCACAGCTGTGAGAACATAGATGAATGTAAAGAAATAATTATCGTAGATAATGCTTCGACAGATAACAGTTTAAAAATCTTTGAAGAATACTCTAGAAGTGTTATGAGACCCCAGATAAAGATAATAAAATTGAATAGAAATACAGGATTTTGTTACGCAGTAAATGTGGGAGTTGCTCTGGCTAAATCAGAGTTGGTGGCAGTTTTAAACCCAGATCTTTATGTGGATGCTGATTGGTTAAGTCCTATTATCGAAGATTTTAAGAATATATCTAGACTCGGCGTGGTTCAACCATTGATATACTGGTATCAGTATCCAGAGAAAATTCAATCTACAGGTCTATATGCTGATATTATTGGTAACTATAAAGGCAATATATTTGGCTCTAAAGTAATACTTGCACCATTTGGTGCAGCTTATGTTGTTAGACGCAAAGCCTTTATAGAGATAGGTGGTTTAGATCCTATATATTTTATGTATGGCGACGAACTAGATCTTGGTTTAAGAATGTGGCTAGCTGGCTGGATAATAATGTTAGAACCAAGATCTAAGGTTTATCATTTTATGGGAGGAGTCACATCTCGATCAGAATATATGAGATATCTCAAATATTTTTTAATGCGTCGTAATCAACTGATCACATTAATGAAATCATTATCTCTAAAAAATTTAATCATTGTAATACCTCTCCTAACTCTCATAAACATTTTCAGAGGGATCAGACTGATAGAAAGCCTGAGAGCAATATTAATGGCGTACTATAAAATTTCTCATGTTATAAGACACATCATCGCTCAGAGACTTCAATATTCAAAAATAAAAATTTTAAATGAAGACAGACTACGTAAATGGGGTCTCATCAGACCACTTACAAAGAGCTGAATCATAGATCAAGAATGTTACAGCTAGATCCAAAATATCTATCTTCAGGTTTGTTTCTCCTGGACACTAATTACACTAATTGAATGTTGATAGTCCTGAAAGAGGCAATAAACTGCATAAATGAATAATGCAACTTAAAGCATAATGATGTTTTTTGACAAGCGCTAAATTCTTTTTTTGACACTCTAAAATTGACAAGGTATGCCAATGAGGTTTTACATAGATCTTATGTTTTGACAATTTTTGACAAAGATCTTGACAAGCTTGTAAAACTTCTAAGGATATATTAATTGATGTGAGATGCCTATTGAAGATAAGAATGAACTGATTAGGCTTGTTGAAAATGGTTGGAGGCTTTATTATGATCAGAGGCATGATCGTTTCAGAGCTTATGATCCTAGCACTAAAAAGATGATTCGTGTCAGCAGATCATTGAATGATGTTGCTAAATAATTATATCAGCAGATGATAGAGAAGAAAAGATCAAAAGATCTGAGGATTGAGAAGGTTGCTACCGATGATACTGTCGGTGTTAAAGATGTTTTTAAGAGGCTTGGCGAACATTATGGTGAGATCACAAGTATACTTGTTAGGAGAGCTAATTGGTATGTCAAGGCTTTGTTAGAGATAGGTTGACATGCAATGTTCTATGTTTTACAGCTTATTAAAATGGATCCTGTGGAGTTTAGCAGGAAACTTAACGAACTTAATGATCCTGATAAATTTGTTGATTTCATAAGTTCAAATCTTTATAATCTTGTGATAGCAGGTGCAGAAGGTTCTAAAGCTATCATAGAGAAAGAGAACGAGCTGAAGAAATGTGTAGACGAGAACGAGAAACTTCAGGAGACAATTGAGAGACTTAGACAAAGAGTTGAGGCTCTAGAGAGAATGCTTAGAGCAGCAGAATACACCTTTTTACTTCATGGATTACAGCAGGAGTATGGTAAGATATTTCTAGCACAGAAGTTTCTCGAGAGTATATAATAGAACTATGGCAAAGTTTTTAGAGAAAATATGACGAAGTATATAAATGATTTTCTATGAGGACTTTTGGAAGGATCTTAAAACATCGAAGCTGATCCACAAATTTATGGGTCAGGATCTTAGGCTTCAACCTTATGAGAGATTTTAAAAGAAACTGTGTATCAACTTCGAATGTGATCTAGATGAGGTTTGATGCATCTATATCAAGCATGAAAATCATTGACGATGAAATATATGTAGCTATTAATGATTTAGAGAGAAAATGTAGGATCTCTATAGTTAAAGATGATTCTATAGAAGATCTTGTTTTATTAAATAATTCTCCTTGCTATATATTACTAGGATCTTATAAGGATCTTCTCGTGTCTGCTGGCGAGATCCTATATGTAATCTCTAATAACGAGGCTAGGCCTCTTCTCAGAGCTAAAGCTGGAAACATTTTTTGGCACGCTACTGAGGCTTGTGATAAGTTTTTTGTTCAAGAATATGGTGAGGATCTTACGGGTATATATGTTTCTGAGGATCTTAAGAGTTTTAGAAGAATAATCACTTACAGAGAGATAGATCCTTCATCAAGACATTTTCATTATATAACATTTGATAGATATAGAAAGATTTTGATCACTACTCTTGGCGATGGAAATATTGTCAGAGTTGCTTTTTCAGATGATTGTGGCTCTAGCCGGAGACCGTTGTATAAAGGCCCTTGGCAGTTTGTCCCGGTCTTTATAGAGAGAGACAGATGGATCTTTGGTTTTGATAGTGGTATTGCTAGAGGAGGTGCGGCAATTTATTATCCTGAGAAAAATATCTGGAGGTTCATATTCTTAAAAGCAGAAGGCTATGCACATGCCCAATTCACTTTGATAACAAAATTCGGCGACTATTATATTGGAGGCCTAGGTTATCCGACATCTATCATAGTCTCAAAAGATTTATACTATTGGTATACACTACACATAGATAACTCGATATCCAGCTATAATTATTTTGTTTATGCAACTATTTGGAGAGATAAATTAATTGCTTCAACAGGCAGAGAACTTCTGATCTTTAATTATAAAGATGTTGAAGAAGCCTTAAAAAGAAAACCTTTTCTATATCCATACAAGGCTTATACAGATAGAGTCAGAGGCTTAATCTATATATTAAAAAGACTTCCATGGATGATAAAACTGTGAAACCAAAGATTCTTGTGTTCTCAAAACTGTTCTGGCCCGAAGGTGGCGGAGCCGAGCTTGCAACATATCTTATTATTAGAGATGTTCTCTCAAAATATTTTGATGTCACAGTTGTCTCAGGAACTAAAACACCTGAACAAGATATCCCAGGATCCATAAGATATATCTATTGGAACATCTTAGAGACTAGATACAAGCCTATTGAATGGATCAAACTTTTTGCAAATATTAACTGGCTTAAGAGATTTGTTGAGAAGACTGATATAGTCTATATTCCTTCTCATACTCTCATACCGCTATCAATAGCATTAAAAATCATCAAACCTGATATAAAGATTGTTCTTCATCTACATAACTATCAGATCCTTACTTACACATCAGTTGTTCTAACAGATAGAGAACCTGACATGGCTACAGATATGATCGTTGAATATGGAGAACATAAGAGTCTTATTAGAACATTATTAACAGGCTTAGGACATTATATCAACTATATTAATAGGCTTGCAATAAGATTTGTTGACAAGATCATATGTGTATCAAATAGACAATACGAGATCTTGAAAAAATATGTTCCAGAGATCAGAGACAAAACACATGTGATATACAATCCTCCTCCACCAATGCCAACAGTCAACAAAAGAATTGGCGAGGAGCCTACCCTATTATATGCAGGAGGAGGAAGTTATATAAAAGGATTCGCTATGCTTCTCAATGCTATCGCTAGATTATTAAAAAGATCTAAGGCCAAGATCTATG
>WYEN01000019.1 GCA_009903825.1 Desulfurococcales archaeon | reverse complement strand
ATATAAAGATTTAGTATAGAAGTTTTATTTTATTTCAGAGATTAATCAATTAATGAAAATATTGTCGAGGTGGGTAAAGAGGAGCATCTCACAAGAGGTGTTTAGAAAGAGAATTAGAAGATTACTAAGGATCTATCTGAATATATATGATGATATTTGTATGAGATGTAATTTATGTGTGTCAACATGTCCTTCGCATAAAGTTATTAAAGATTTTAATCCTAGAAAAAGAGTTGATTCTGCCCGTAGAGTTCTCAAGAGAGAGTATAAGAGAGGTGATATAGATCTTTTGTTCACATGTCTTTTATGTGGATCATGTAAAATATCCTGTCCCTTCTCACTTGACATTCCAGAGATAGTTTATTTAGCAAGATCTTTATTAGCTTTAGAGGGAGAGGCGCCTGAAGATCTTGTCAAGATATATTTTAAGGCCGAGAGAGAGGGAAACAGCTTCGGCATCTCAAGAGAGAAGATTGATAAGATCATCTCAGAAACGTCTAAAATAGCTTCTGAGGAAAAACCTCGTGAATTATATGTGCCAGGTCCTTTAGATATTTCATTATATGAAGATGTCTTCATAAATAATTGTGAGCTCCTCAAAGAAATGAGGATCAGATGGACAGTCTCTTCTGAGGCTGTAGAGCTGGGAGGAAATATCGGTATAGACATGTCAAGACCAGATCTTGGTTTAAAGATATTAAATAATGTTCTCAGAGAGGCTGAGAAGATGAACATCAAAAAGATCATTATTGGAGATTGTGGAGCTGATTACAAATGGCTTATATATTCACAAAGATTTTTCCCAGATCTTATTTATAAGCCTTCTTATAACATAGAGTTTGTATCAATCTATGAGCTTTTCATGAGAAGCTTCAGCAGATATATTAAGAGAAGAGATGTCGCAATTCACGACCCGTGTTCTATGACAAGAACAGCGGATTTAGAAAGATCATATTTAAAATTATTTGAGAAACCTAACAAGCCTTTAAACAATGGGTTATACACATTATGTTGTGGTGCTGGAGGAGGACTAAGTATTAGAAGAGATAATGATTCTTTGTCGAAAAAGCTAATGAATGAGATATCTTGTTTAAGACTTAGACAGCTGATAAGATCTTCAGAAGATATTAAGATGATCACTTCTCCATGTATAAAATGTTTAACAGCTTTTCTAACAGCATCGCTATATATAGGATATGAGTATGAGATAGAGCCTTTATCTAATATACTTCTGAAGTGTGTGAAAAATGTTTGAAGAGCCTTATATAATATATCTGATCAGGATAATATTTCTTCTCTCAGGCGTATCAGGGATCTTCATAAATATCTATAGGAATCTTCTTTATAGAAAAATATTTAGAGAGTCCCTAACAGGTTCTTTTGATCCAAAGATTTTTCTCAGAAGAATATTTCTAATAGACACTACGCTTAATATTTTTCTTAATAATATCAAAAGATCTTTTGCAACAATCCTTATAATAGGTTTACATATCTCATTAGCTTTATTCATATGTTCTCACCTAGATCTTTATCTCAAATATGTTTTTACAAGAATCATTGTTAAAGAATATATCTCATTCGACCTCAGTAGGTTTATCACAGTATTTTCATCAGGGATCATAATAATCATATTTTCACTCATATTATTAACATATAGATTTGTTGAGAGAAACATCAGCCTCGGAGTATTGATGCTTCATATAATTCTTGACTCAATAGTAATAAGCTGGATGATGTTTTACTGCTACAAAGATGCTACAGTCCTCGTCTTATCAATGTTTTTGACAGAAATCTTTCATCTATATATGATCTCTAGGACAGGATCTCATTTTATATATTTCATCTTCAGAACATATGATTATGTCATCTCTCACAGATATCTAACACAGGCTTTAGAAGAATCTTTATGAAAAATATTATAATGTTTTATTAATTTTTTATGAAACTAATTATCTCAGGAGATGATGAAAAGCGGGCTTAAAGGAGAGGTGACTGATGTGGCCGTATCTGAAGAAAATCTGTCGCGGTGGTTATTTTGAGCTCTCAAATAGTTTTCGGTCCTGTGCCTTCGAGACGTTTAGGCAGAAGTCTTGGCGTTAATAATCTTCCTCCTCCGAAGACATGTAATTATAATTGTATATATTGTCAGCTTGGTAGAACAATTAATTATTTCTCTGAAAGAAGATGTTTCTATGATCCAGAGCTTGTTGTCAATGAAGTTCTTAAAGCTGTTGAGAAGATGAGAGATGTTATTGACTATATAACTTTTGTGCCTGATGGAGAGCCTACTCTCGACGCTTGTCTCGGCAGAGAGATTGAAAAGATCAAGAGGAATGTTGATGTTAAAATTGCTGTGTTAAGTAATGCATCTTTATTATATGACCCTGATGTGAGGACAGATCTTTCGTCAGCAGATCTTGTTTCAATAAAAATTGATGCCTTCAGAGAGAGAACCTGGAGAATCATCAATAGACCTCATCCGAGTCTGAGACTAGATAAGATATTTGAGGGGATAGAAGAATTTACAAAAAATTTTAGAGGAGAAATTATTTCAGAGACAATGTTAATAGAAAATTTCAATACAGACTCTGAAGAGATAGAAGAGATCGCTAGATTCCTCAAGAAGATAAATATATCAAAAGCATATATAGCTATACCAACAAGACCTCCGGCAGAGCCTTATGCCAAGCCGGCGTCTCACTATAAAATTGTTGAGACACACGAGATCTTCTCAAGACATCTAGGTATAGAGAGAGTAGAACTTTTAAACATGCCTGAGCCTCCTCAATTCATTATATGGGGAGATCCTGTTAAATGGCTTTTATCAACATTATCAGTTCACCCGATGAGATATGATTATGTTATAAAAACTCTTCAGAAGATCACTAGGGATCCTGAGAAAATAATTAATGATCTGATCTCTCGAAAAGAGATTATGAAGATAATATATAGAGACACAGTATATCTTGTGAGAAGCTATAGAAAATAAAAATAAAATGTATACTCTCATAAAGTCTTCAGAATATGACAACTCTCTCTTCTTAGAGATAATAGTTTTCTTCTATCAAAAAATATCTTGAGCATATAGATTATGACCAATAGATCTATGAGGACCCATATGTAGCTTGTTAATAATAGTCTAAGAAAATCTCTTACATCCCCAGAATAGACTAGATATCTATGTTTTAGAGAGAAGTAGAGAAAATCTATGAATAAAATCGTGAACAATAAACTTATTAATAGCATTCCAGGAGATTGAAACAGATATGTTAGAAGAAAGAGAAGTGGAATAACAAGTGGAAGTAAGCCTCTATATAAGATCTTTATTATATCTTTGATCGAAGGTCTGTAGAGAAGAGAGTATGCCACAACCTCAGCCCTAGGTTTGGCTCCGATCAACATATTCAAAGATTTTATGTAAGGAGTAAGATATCTGCTTTTGATAATCTTTGTATTATAGACGCGACAGTTTTTAATTGTTGCGACACAGAATCTTTTTAAAACAGCTTTCATACTAAAATCTCTGTCCTCCTCAGTATAAAGTTTCTCATTAAATCTCAGACCACTCTTAACAACTTCTTGTCTCACTAACGTCACTCCCATTCCTATGAAAGGCGTATACTCAATCTCAGGATCGTCACAGATGTTCAAATATATATTAAAAAGATCCTTGATCTCCGAAGGATCTTTCAGAAAGACTGTCTCTATTGATGTATTAAGAATATGTATATCATATTCTAGAGAGGTTTTCATCATTACTCTTAAAAGATCATTGTTGTTCGTAAGGATATCAGCATCCCAAAATATCAGAGCCTTCTCATCATCTCTCATCGATTCTATACATATATTCCTCGCCTCAGGAATATTACTTCTTCTCTGAATTATCTTATAGTCGACATTTGAGTTAGAAAGTATCTCTCTGGCGATACCAAGCGTGCTATCATTAGATCCTCCGTCAACAATAAGGATCCTCATCTTCTCCGTGGGATAGCTTTGAGACAGTATATTGTTCAACACATGCCTTATGATCTCTTCTTTATTAAGTGTAGGGATGCATATCAAGATCTTTGGAAACAGATCACTGGTGAAATGAGACATCATTTTCATAAAGATTCTATGTTAATTAATATAAATATATCAGGCTTATGAATCGTTGTTCATATAAAAGTTTTTATATAATTGTTTTATACAGACATTCAAAATTTGAAGAAAAAGATGGTGTAAATGTTGAGATCTAATGAGTCTGCTGTCAGCGGCATTTTATTAGGTTATATCGCCAGCATAATTAATTATTCTATGGCAGTCATATATTTTACTGTTTTGACAAGATTCATATCTTTAGAAGATTATGGGTATTACAATGCTCTGTTATCTATCGCAGGTATTATATCAATGTTTTTCCCTACTTTAGGTATCGACT
>WYEN01000120.1 GCA_009903825.1 Desulfurococcales archaeon | reverse complement strand
ATCTAATAAAAATATTTATACGGCTATGGACGGGATTGAAATGTTAAGCATTATATTGATAGGATTCATGATAGTCTTGATAGGATTCATAATTCTCATTATGGCAACATTCTATGAGATGCTCAGACGAAAAGGCTTTGAGAAGCCTGAGGAGAAGAGAGAGGTTGAGGCTGGCGGAGTAGTCATTATAGGGCCTTTCCCAATAATATTCGGCACAAGCCAGAGAATTGCTAGAATAACAATGATACTTGCCATTATAATACTTCTGCTCGCAATAATATTATTCATATTAACAATAGGAGCATGGAGATGGATATGAACAGATTATTCATCATAGGGATAACACTTATCATAATAGGATTCATAGTGATTATAATAGGATCAATACTCCCAGTAATAACAATATCGTCAAAACCTTCTGAGAAGACCGAGGTAGGAGTGGGAGGATGTATAGTGATAATGTTTATACCAATATGCTTCGGCTATGGAAAACCAGAGATAATGACGCCACTAATAATACTCTCACTAGCCTTAGTCATAATATTAGCAGTGATCTATATTATAATGACAAGAAAAATATTGACGTTGCCCGTAGAGAAAAGATGAATATTTAAAAGTTTTCATCATCTATTAAGGCATAAAGATCCTTATTATTTTCTAAAGATCTTTTATTGCCATACATGTCCTCTCTTAGGAACCATGATAACTCTCTCGCATTCAAGTATTAACTCGTTATTCTGATTGTAGGCTCTCGTTTTTATCCTGACTATTCCAAAGCCTGGTCTGCCTCTTGATTCTCTCGCCTCTATAACCTCAGCCTCAGCGTATATCGTGTCTCCTGCGAAGACCGGCTTGTGAAATCTTACATTCTCGATTCCTAGCATAACTCCTTTTGATGATATATATGTTGTCAATCCTATAGCGATTGCCAATGTTAAGATCCCGTTGACAACTAATCTTCCTCTGAAAGGTTCTCCAGAATAATTCTTCTCAACATATTCTTTATCGAAATGTATTGGATTCATATTGTTTGTTAATAATGTGAACCATATGTTGTCAACATCTGTCACAGTTCTTCCGATAGGATTTCTATATCTGAGGCCTGGCTTCAGATCTTCGAAATAAAATTCTGGGAACATGATTTCTGTATCTAATTTTTTATCCTCTGACATTTTTATCCCGATCTATTTGATAGATATGTTAAATAAAAAAGGTCTGAAATCATGATCTTTGATAAAAAGGATCCTTCGTTAAATATAAGAATGCTTCGGTTATCCGCAAGATCAGTTGTAAATATGTAATAAGAAGAAATTGTTCAAGAAATGATCATTCAGATCTTTCTAACATGATTTTTCTTTAGACTCTTTCTTCTCCTCTTGTTTCTTTCTCTCCTCCTCAAGTTTTTTTCTTGCGAATCCAACGGCCATTGTCGCGTATAGATGTAGTTTCCATGCCTCTATTCTGTGGCCGTATGCCCAAGCCACTTTTCTGGCAAGCTCTCTAAGCTCTAAAGCTTCTTCTAGTATCAGCTCGTCTTTGTCTAGAAGCTCTTTAATTCTTTTCCACTCCTCTTTTTTAATAGGATTTGTGAGAGCCACATCTATTATTCTTCTAGCCTCTCTCTTAACAACATCTCCCTTCTCTCTAGCTATAACTCCCTCGCTGATCAAGAATTCAATGAAAAACTCTTGATAACTTACAAAAGCGTTTCCAAGTCTTCTCATAGCCTTTCTCAATCTCTTGATCTCAGATCCAAGTCTTGTCTCTACATTTCTGATCTCACTACTTAATCTAGCAGTCTCACTTTCAAGTCTTGTCTCGAGTCTCTTAATGTCGCTATCAAACCTACCCTCTAATCTTTTGATCTCGCTATCAAATTTATTCTCTAATCTTTTGATCTCACCTTCAAACCCAACTTCAAGTCGCTTAATCTCATTATCAATTTTGTTCTCTAATCTTTTAGTCTCATTATCTATCTTATTATCTAACCTCTTGATCTCGTTCTCAAGAGCTGTGAATCTTCTCTCGAGCCAGTAGGCTAGAGTGGCTATTGATATGATTATTGTAGCAATAAGTGATAACACAGAGATCAATAGTTCCGCCATGCCTATCTCAGCCATCTGATCTCCAACATATATAAAATGTCTCTCAAAAAATAAACATAAGCTTATAAAAACATTTGATCCTTAATCTTTTGATATATTCGTTGGATTAGGTAGTTAAAAGATGTTCTTCTATTATCTTTTAGGAGGTTGTTATGAGGGCTCTGCTCACAGGTTTTGAACCGTTTGGTGGTGATAAGATTAATCCTTCTGAGCTTGTTGTTAAAAGAATCAGTGGGGAGAAAATTGTTGATATATCTGGTCTAGAAATTTATACGGCTGTTCTTCCAGTCTCTTTCAGAAGAGCAGGCGTCTTGTTAAAAAATCTTTTGGATGATCTTAGGCCTGACATATATATTGGGCTTGGACAATGGGCTGGGATATCATATGTCACTTTAGAGAGAATAGGAGTTAATATTAAAGATGCTAGAACACCTGATAATGATGGCGAGCAGCCTATTGATGAGCCTATAGATCCTGATGGTCCTGTAGCATATTTCACAACACTTCCTAAAAGAGCTATTGTGAAAAGACTTAGAGAAACAGGCATACCATCTGCAATATCAAACACGGCCGGGACATTCTTATGCAATTATGTTATATATCTCTCACTACATCACTCAGCCTTGAAAGGCTATCCAAAGAGAGCTGGCTTCATGCATCTGCCACTACTTCCTGAGCAAGCTGCACACAGAAGATCTGACTGGCCGGGGATTGCACCCAGCATGTCTCTAGATACAATGGTGAAAGCTGTTGAAATAGCTTTGAAAACAACAATTGAATTATTTGATAAATCTGATGAGAAGACGCCTATCTAGAAGCTATAAGCAAGATCTCGAAGCAATAGAGATCATCAGAAACATCAGATCTTTAAGATATTGCCATACACTCTCATAGAGCCGGATCTTATGATAATATCTGGCGGACTAGATTTCAATGATATCATTATTCTATGAGGCATTTAGTAAGACTCCATCATGTCACGATATAAAGATGGTCGAGCCAGATTCTAAATCTATGGCGAAGAGGTGAGAACTGAGAGAAATATAGCTTAATACATTTCGACAGTTTACAAAAGAAAGAAACATTCTTTCCAGGACAGAGAGAAGCTCTATTGTTTAACTTATTGTTCTACTTTCTACTCCCAGCTGTCTAGATTTGCTGAGCAACTCTTTGTCTTCAGTTATCAACACTCCTCCTAACTTCTCAGCTGTATATAGGCATGTAGCATCATACACTCTGACCTCCTCGCCCGCCCTAAGAAGCTAGAGCTCCCTTCGGAGCGGATCATAGGTTCCCCTCATCTATTCGGGGCTACATCTGTCATCTGAGAGACAGTCGGGGTGGCCAGAGATCCCCCATATATATTTTGCTCATGTGGTTGCTCCTAAGCCTCTTCGGGATGCGGGATAAGCAACCACATCTAATAGACTCATCATTATGATAACTAGAACAAGAAAAATTATAAATTTTTCTTTTCATCTTTGCCCTAAAATACGAGGCTTTCGGTTGTAATGGCGCTAGAGATTTATAGATGTTCTTATGATAATCATGTCTTGGAGGCTGTTAATGTTCTCTGGTGAGGACGTCAAGAATTTTCTGAGCACAGCCTATGAGTTTCTATCTGAGCTTCCTAATATTATTGTTTCAGAAGATGTATGTTCTATAGTTGTTATCGGCTCAGCTGCAAGACCTTCAGATTTTGCGCCAGGCGTCAGTAATATTGATGTAATTGTTCTTGTCAGAGAGGCTCCGAAGAGACGTGTATATCGTCTAGATTTTATGAATACTAAGGTTCATGTGCAGCTTTTCACTCCTGAGGAGATGGATCAAATGATTGAGAAAGGATATCTTCTAGGCTTCATGCTCAGATACTCAGTCGTACTGTTAGACCGAGGCTGTCTATCTATGATAAGATCTAGGCCTAAAATAACTGAGTATACAATAAAAATTTTGAGAAGATCTGTTTTAACAGCTCTGGGACTGGCGATAGAAAGCTATTACATAGACATGCCCAGAGAATCTGTCTCACATCTCTATCACTCGATAAGACATCTGATCAGATATCTCTACTCACTCTCAGGAGATGCCGAAGGCTTTCCAATATCAGATGAAGAGCTTATATCACGAAGTCCAGAGGATCTGAGGAGCTTTTTCAAAAAGCTGATCGAGATGAGAAGAAGAGAGACTGATATGAATGAGCTTAGAGAAGCAATAGAAAAGTCGATAGAACTGATAACAAAAAAGCTAGGCTTGAAAAAGACAGGGATCGACGCATTAGAGAGGCTATCTGCTAAGCCGCTTATGGTGGTCGCATGTGAGAGTGACAACTGGCTGGTATT
>WYEN01000055.1 GCA_009903825.1 Desulfurococcales archaeon | reverse complement strand
TTATGAAAAATATTATCGGTCCTTCGGAGACGTTGTATTCTGGAAAAGTTATTATTCCTGCTGTAGTTGATGTATTATAGATCTGTGGTATTCTTGATAACTCTCTGTAGGCCACATTCAATGATCCGTATGATACTCCGTAATAGATCACTGATGTCAACAATGTTCCTAACAAAAGATCTTTATATATAAGCTCTTTTCTAAGAAGAATCATTATGAAAACAATGATCTGTGCGATTATGTTTGCTATTGATGATGTCTCCATGATGATGTTTATAGTGTCGAGAACACCGCTTCTAACTTCTTCTTCTAAGAAAAATATTTTATAGCCTGTGAATGAGTAGTATCCTTCTACACCTCCAGAGTATCTTTTTATCGGCGTTATAAGGATCATGATTATCATAATTATCTCTATGATTATAAGTATGAGAATGATTATTCTTGCAATATATATGAGTCTACTGATCTTTCTCTCATCCTCTGACATATAATCTCTCATAAAACTCTGCACCCAGCCATCTATATCTTATTTCTACATAGACGAATCTTGCCTGAGGAGAATTAAACACAAAAGATCCTTTGTCAAGAACATATGTTGAGCTTTCAAATCTCCAAGGCTCGCCGGCAACGCTGAACATCCATGTGATGTTGAACTCCAGTGGATAACAATTTGGATTCTCGATATATAGAGATTCATTTATGATCTTGATCAAAGGCTTCTGTAGTGAGACAGGTATCTGATAAAATCCTTTTAAAAATCCTTTTCTACTCAGATCAGCCTCTACAGAGATGTTTAATCTAGATCCTGTTGACGCAGAATATAAGGCAAGATCTTTTGGAAGAACAAATGATATAGAATCTCCTGTGTAATTAAAAGAATCTATAGATCTGTTGAACACATAGATTTTATCTATAGACAATATCTTTATCCCGACCACATAATAACTTATGTTTACGACGCATGACCCGTTGACATCATATATATCATGTCTCGACAAATAGATCTCTGGATAAACAATTTGAATACTAGATTGTTGTGCAAATAATGTTATAACGATCCCTACAACAAGCGAATAAATGATCATGGGAGCTACAAAAGGTGCAAAAATGATCGCCATCTCGGAAACTCTTCTTCTATAATAGAATATGAGGATCCCTATTAAGAGTGATGTAAGAAGTATCCATATCTCTCTAGGGATCACAAGAACAACTCTTCCTCTAACAAGATCTTTTGAGACAGGAGGGTCTGTCATAGGATTTGCATCGCCTTTCGTTATTATATAGTTTTCAGAGATATTCACAACTCTATGAAGAACACAATAGAAAGGACTTGAACACCAAACTACGACATCTCCAATCTTATAATCTCTTCCAAAGACGATCGCAAGATCTAAAGGTCTTATGCTGGGCTCCATAGATCCTGATGCCACAGTGAATAATCCAAATGGGATCGGGATGAATCTTGTGAGAATAAGAATAATTATGAGAAGAAGAGATAACAAATAGATCATAAGATCTATTTTTCTCATGATTTTATCACCATCTGAATAGGATAAAAGACACAGACACCATTTTCATTAGAGAGAGAACAATACTCTAGATAGAGATTCAGCGTAGAGCTCTGACCAGAAGACGTGTAGTATCCTGATACATAGATATATGCATAAGATCCTCCTGAAAGACTTATCCAGCCTGAGAATTTATTTATAACACTTCCACTAACAACTCTTATAGGATCAGCCATGGCAGACGGAGACGTTGTTATAGTGATGTTGAGAGTGAGATATGAAGATATTGATGAGGATGTGTCAAGGATCAGTCTTATATAATATGGCTTGACATCATTATTATATATCTTTAGTGTAAGCACATAGCTTTTAGAAGAGCTGGATCCTGAGATATATGTGGAGATCACAGCAGATGTACTGTTTGATCCTATGTTTGTTGTGGCAAAGCTGTAGCTTAAGCTATACGAGTCTCCGCCTAAGATAGCATCACTTGTCGACACGTTATAGCCTAGACATGGAAAGCCGTTGGGATATCTTATTGTGAAGCTTCCGTCATATCCTGTGCCAACTACAATGTCTGAGACAATATTAACAGAAACAGTTGATCCTGTTGACGTGGCTGTGGAGACAAGATTATTAAGATTATCATATACTTCAACAACATATCCTGAGCCGGGCAGATTAGAGATCGTTATGATCCTAGGATCTGTATTTGATATTATGAAATCATCAAACAAAGCTGTAACATCATTAACATCTACTCCAATATAGGAGGGCGTAAAAATATTAGTGCTTGACGCAGTCAGAGAAGCAACTTGAGCACCATTGACATCATAAACCCACACATAAAAATTTACAGCTGATGAGGTAACGGTGTAATTAACTACAATAATATACCAGTTTGAAGAGCTGTAATTTTGTATTGATGTACTGCTTAGAGTACTCCAGCTACCTGTATAACTCCGTACTACTATATTACCTTTAGTATCAATCTCTATAGTATACATGCTGTTTTTTCCACTATTTATTAATGAGATACCGTAATAACCCGATTTTTTCAAGAGGTTAACGAGCTTAGTTTTTACAGAGACCCATAGAGATGCGTAGCTGGATAAATCAGTATTATAATAATATTGTGAGGCTTTACCAGTTCCATTATTATTATCTGCTCCTTGAAGAGCATTTCCTTTATATCCTGATGAGACAATACTCCATGTGCCGCCATAACTTGTCCAGCCACTTGGTAAAGCCTCGAAATCTGTGTAGGTGACAGCTCCTCTATAAGTTCTTGAGAGACCGATACACGAGAAAGGATAATCACTAGATTGAAGAATAATAGGTGGTGAAACAGGAGAAAGAGAAATACTCGAGGGATAATAATCAAAGACAGATCCATAAACAAGATTAAATAAAAATATGAATAGAAACAGAATAAGAATATATCTCAAAAAAAATCATTGTTTAAATAATTCATTTCTTACAACTCTTACCCTAGGTCTATGGCGGAGTTTCTGAGGTTTGTGGCGTATATATTAGTAATAGATTCGCTGTATATGTTGTTCCACTTGTCATTCCTACATTATATCCCTCAGGAATGTATATATAAAGATCCATCTCATAGAATTGGTTATAACCTAAAAATGTCGTTGTCCCTACACATGTTGTTCCAGTTGATGTTAGATCGATCTGTGCTAAATAGCCTGAAGGAGTAGGCGTGGGGTAGTCAGAGAGAGATCTTGCATAACCTTGGCTATATATATATAGATAAGCCTTTGAATTCGGAGGCAAGTCGCTAAGAGGAGTATTAACTCTGAAACATACTTTATATGATTTGCCATCATTGTTGTATACTATAGACACATTTTTATAGTAGGTAACCTGATATGTCGGGTGTACTATTATGGTAAGCGATGTCGCGTTAGATCCTATTGATACAGAGATGGTATTAGATGTGTATGGCGTGCCAGAACCTCCAAGATCATACGCGCCGGCGTTAGAGCCGGTTTCAAAGTATACTGGTGGCGACGCTGGCTGTAGTGTTACTGCCATTGGGTAGTAGACGAATACTGATGCGAATGCTATTGATATAACGACTGCAATTAACAATGCTATTAATGGTGTTGTTATTCTTCTTTTTCTGCCATCATTATTTACGATAAGATTGTTTCCACTCATTTTGTCTCTCTTTTTTTAAAAAAAAAGCTTATAAATACATAGTCTATTTATACAAATTCTGTCTCGAATGTCTATATTCATGTTTTCATATGTTTATTTATATACCTGTGAATATTTTTATCTCTCAGATTCATTGAGGCTATTATATCAAATTATCTTTTCAGAAGGTTATGAAATGTTCTTTCTAGAGACATGTTTCTATTTCTGATGTCCTTCTGATTCTTCTAATGTTGTTGAATATATCTTCTCTTCTCCTGGGCCGCAGTATATGACTGAAGGCTCTGGTTTTATTCTCTCTCCTGTCTCAGGATCTCTTGTATACGCTTCTAACAATTCTTCTGCTGATAACTGTATATATCTTAAAGATCCTTCTTGTATAAATGTTATGTATCCTCTGATCTCTTTCACAGGAAGTTTTGTTATCTCATCAATCTCTTTTCTAAAACTTCTTAATATGACAACAAGATTATTATTCATCTTAATACTCTCAACAAGCCATTCATAGAAATCTGGCCAAAGTTTTGGATTGCTTCCATATACAACTGCTCCGTTTCTCATCTTTTTAATATCCCATTTCATAGACTCTAGCCCGCCGATCTTTTCAAGACCCATGTTGAGAGCCTGAATAATATTGTCTGAGAGATTTCTCCAAGACCTTGGTCTGGCAAGTCTGTCTCCTAACACTGAGAATATTGCATTCTCATATACGTGCGACTCGATCTCTTCAAGAAAATCTCTCAAACCTCTAAGTCTTTTCATAAAGATC
>WYEN01000027.1 GCA_009903825.1 Desulfurococcales archaeon | reverse complement strand
CCTGTTTTTATACTCATATGTTTTTAGAACAATTATTTTCAAAAGATCATTCGAAAGATCTCTTGTCAAGCCTCTTATAAAAAGTCTTTTTACAGCCTCCATGCCTATAATAATACTTGTCACACCAGATCTTTTGATAGGTTTAGGAGGAGTCTTAGCTGAAGACCTCTTCATATATCCTATAGCATACGTCATGTATATATGGAACTTCATCTTAAGATTATACATATTGATTATTCATCCATTTTATGCACCTTTCTCAGCACTTGCTATAGCAATGTGTGTCGATGAGCTCTCCTCCTCTTTATCATGTGTATATAAAATGATGAGAGAGAATGTGGATCTTATTTTTGACATAATAATAACATCTATAGCCGTCTTAATAATAACGCTGGGCCTCTCCACAGCAATAATTATGACAGCTCCCTTGCTTAACAACACTTTAATACCGATCGCTTATCCTCCTCCTCAAGCCGTATGGAGTAGCAAATGGACTGAGGCTCTCGACAGAATAATGCCTCGATATTATCATCTTATAATCGGGCCTTTCCAATACATATTATATGCATATATATTCAACAAGATAAGCTATAGAAAAATTGCAGAATATTACGGCTACGTCTGATCATATTAAACATTGAAAAGATTACATCAAAATTTGTTTCATTAGTTTCATTAGAAAGTAGACACTCAAATGTCTAATGTCGATTTAAATGAGAGACTATATAGTGAAAATATATATGATGTTGAAGGAGTTCCTGACCTCGATGGTCTCCCTAAGGATCATAGAATTAGACACATAGTTTGGTAGAACAATTTGATATGAAGATAGATATGTGGTTATCCTTAGTCTTTTGTTCTAATGATTCTTAATGACATCATTGTTTAAATAATAAAGATCTTTTATTCTTTGATGTATGGTGTTCCTAAAGATCTTGGCATTTTTATTCTTCTTGATATGATCATTACTATTATTATTGTTGCTAGATAAGGTATTGTGAGAAACAGATTGTTTTGTGTTGTGAATACTATTCCATAGAGACTGCTAAGTTTTATAGGCACGTATAAAGCTAACACATCAAATATTCCGAATATTAATGCTCCTAATATTGCCGTGAGAGGATTCCAGTTGCTGAATGCTACATTTGCTAATGCTATGAAGCCTCTTCCAGCTGATATGTTTCTTGTGAATTGTCCTATCCATGATACTGTTAGAAATGCTCCTCCTAATCCTGCTAATCCTCCTCCTACTGTTGTTGCTATGATCCTCATGAGATAGACGTTTACTCCAGAGGCCTCTGCAGACTTAGGATCTTCTCCACAGGCTCTTATCTTAAGTCCTAGAGAGGTTTTCTCTAAGATCCACCAGAATAATATCGCCAATCCTATAGCCATGATCGATAGTGGATGAATTGTTATCACATCTCTACCCAGAGGTATTGATATCACATAAGTTTTTGTTGGAAGAGTTGGAGATGCTCCATGAGCCTGCCATATAGAGACCATCATAAGAACAGTAGCTCCATAAGCCAACATGTTGAACCCTACTCCAACAATTATCTGATCACTTTTTAGATAAACTGCGAAGACTGCATGAATAAATCCTGCGAAAGCTCCTATTAAAAAACCTGTGAAAAGTCCTAGATAAGGATCTTCTGTCACGAAAGTGATTATAAGACTTATCAAAGCTGATAATAGAAAGATCCCTTCAATACCTATGTTAACAACGCCAGATTTCTCAGTGAATATCTCACCTACAGATCCTAGTAGTATAGGCGTCATTGAGGTGAGCGCCAGAGAGGATACAACAATGATGTCGCTGATCATATGTATACACCTCTTTTAGCTAATATGTTTCTTAAGATATATGGGATCGCCAGCATGACAATCGTTATGCCGATTATGACGTCTACAACCTCTGGTGGAGCTCCAATGATTCTCTCGACATTCTGACCACCTATTATAAGACCTGAGATGAATATTGATGCTATGATTATTCCTATAGGATTGTTTCTTCCTAAAAGTCCTATGCCTATCCCCATGAAGCCTACTCCATATAGTGCTGACATAGTGTTGTCAAGCACATGAGGGCTCGTCCCCAGAGGTATTAATGCTCCTCCTAATCCTGCTGATCCTCCTCCGATCATCATTGAAAGAATCATTATTCTCTTAATATTGATCCCTGAGTAAACAGCTGATCTAAAGGATCTTCCTACGACCCTCATCATATAACCTATAGATGTGTAGAAAAGAACTATATATATGATCAAGGCTGTGAAAACTGATATAATAAACATCAGATCAGGATTTATCACAGCCTCACGAGGAACTGGTCTAGACTGATAAGGTGCGAAAGGATCATAGATATACACAGTGATTATATATGAGGTTATGTAATACATTATCCAGTTAAGCATGATCGCAGTGACAACCTCATTAACATTTCTATAGACTCTTAGAAAAGCTATTAAACCACTTAATAATGCTCCGGCTATAGAGCCTGTTAAGATAGAGATTAAAAAGTTTCTAGAGACATATGATGCTAAGAGAGCTGTTAATGCTCCAACATATAGCTGTCCCTCACCTCCTATATTAAAGATCCCTGCTAGAAATGGTGTTGAGAATGCCAGTCCAGTAGCTATATATGGACTGCTTTTTATAAATAGATAATGAATATCAGAGTATCCTGTCAAAAACATTACAGAATAAACCTCTAAAGGATCATATCTTAACAAATATAAGATAAATGCGTTTATCAATGTTGCTATAGCAAAAGCTGTCATAGGCTCTAGAAATATTAGTAGATATCTGAGAGCTCTTCTCTGATATAATGATCCAGCCTCTTCTAAAAAGATCTTTCTCAACTCAGATCCCTATGTAATAACCTATCTTCTCAGGTGGAAGCTCCTTAGGATCGCCTGTTATAACTATTCTGCCTCTGTTGATCACAGCGATCCTATCGCTCAACTCATATATCTCATCAAGATCACTAGAGATTAACAATACTCCTCTTCCAGAGTCTCTGAATTTTCTCAAAAGATCTCTTACATATATTGTCGACATGATGTCCAGACCATGTGTAGGCTCTGAAACTATCAGAAGCTTAGGATCTCTTGAGAATTCTCTCGCTATAATAAGCTTCTGTTGATTACCTCCGCTCAAAAATCTCACATCTAAATCTAAAGATCTTGTTTTTATATCAAATCTCTCCACGGCTTTCAAAAGATCTTTTCTCACTCTTCTCCAGTCTATAATTTTTAACGAGTTCATATATCTCTCTAAACTTGTCAAGATGAAATTCTCAACAAGATTCATGTTGTAAATGAGGGCCTCTCCTCTCGAATCTGGGACATATGATATGCCAAGTCTATATCTCTCTCTCACATCAAGATCTGTTATGTCAAGCCCGTTGAAAAATATTCTTCCTCTAGAAACTTTTTTAATCCCGGCGATAGCTTCTGCAAGCTCTTTCTGACCATTTCCTTGAACACCTGCTAAACCAAGGATCTCTCCATTAAATATCTCTAGATATACTTCTCTCACTTTCTCAACACCTTTATCATCAACAACTGAGACACCTCTGATCTCAAGGATTCTTCTTTTCTCAGTCTTTTCCTTTCTCTTAACCTCAGATCTTTTGAAAACAAATTCTTCAGAACCTATCATCATTTTAGCAAGCTCCTCCTCAGAAACCTTATCAGTCTCCACCACAGAGACTACTCTACCTCTTCTCATTATAGTGACTCTATCGGTCAAACCTTTGATCTCTCTAAGCTTATGAGTTATATATATTATTGTGTATCCACTCTCTTTAAGTCTTCTCAAGATTTTGAAAAGCTCAACAGTCTCTAAAGGACTTAATACTGAGGTGGGCTCGTCAAGAATAAGTATTCTAGCACCTCTCATAAGCGTTTTCAAAATCTCTATCTTCTGCTGAACTCCTATAGGAAGATCCTCGACAACTTCATCTAAAGATATTTTAAAACCTATCATCTCACCATATTCTCTAGCTATTTCATCAATGTCTTCGCGTCTGATCTTTTTATTCATAGAGAGCATTGAGAGATAAAGATTCTCTCTGACAGTGAAAGATGGTATGAGAGAGAAATGTTGATAAACCATTCCAATACCTTCTCTAATAGCATCCCAAGGACCGCTGAACCTCACTTCTCTGCCTCTAACAAATATTCTCCCTCGAGTAGGTCTGATCTCTCCATATAAGATCCTCATAAGAGTAGTTTTTCCAGCACCATTCTCACCCAAGATCCCATGGATCTCTCCTTCGAAAACCTCAAAATCAACACCTCTCAGAGCATACTGACCATCTGGATAGATCTTTTCGATGCCGATCATCTGTATAATAGGTCTTCTACTCATATAAGATCCTCATCTTGATGTTCTCAAAATTGTTAATCGATGAAAAAATAAAAATGATAGTTTTTATTAATTATAGATGATATCACACAGATCCTTTTGATAAGGCGGCGTTAAGATCTCCTTTTAAGAGCGCTGATATTATAGCGTTATACTCACTCTCGTTTGAAGGCATTTTAAACTCTATCTTCCCCTCTTCAAGAAGTTTTTTGAGATTATTAACTATGTCCCAGACATACTGTGGTATATATTTGTTTCTGGTCTCGTTAACTATTTTGACAACCTGATCTGGTGTTAGATCTTTTAATTTACCTGTTTCATATGCTATCTCTGCGAAATATCTTACTCCATCAAGATCCCATACTCCTACTCCTCCTTCTTTAACTCCTAAAGATAGGATCCCCGGTCTCCAGTTGTTCTCAACAACCATTTTAATTACGTCATAGACTCCTACATCAACTCTTTTCGAGCCGCTCACAGGTATATATTGTGGAGCATACCACTCCTGACTGGCGTCCTGGCCTATTGCAAAAGCCTTTCCTCTCCCCTGTTTATTCCAGTCAATGACTGCATTAAACATTCCCACATGTGTCAAACCTGCGAGACCGTATATAACTGTTGCTCCTTGCTCAAGCTCGTTCCAGCCGGCTTTATATCCTGCCTGAGGATCTGTGAATGTTCCAGTATATTGCCATATAAGATCTATTTTCTTTCCAGTGACCTTCTCAAAATATTTGATCCCGAATAAATATCCTATATGAAACTTCCATAGAGGAGGTATAGACATTCCAGCCACAGCTCCCACTATGCTACTATTGAGACTCTGAGCCATCCCAGATGCTATCACACCTATCAAAGCTCCCACCTCTTGTTCTCTAAACACCACATCAACTTCGTTAGGTCTTACAACGCCTGTGGTAGAGTCTATGAGAGCATACTTCTGATTAGGATATTTATCAGCAGTCGCATTCAGAGGGCTGGTCCATAAAAATCCTATCAAAACCAAAAGATCATACTCACCAGATTTGCTAAGACTCTCCAGCAGAGGAACCATGTCATCTAGAGACCTCGGGGTCTGATAAACAATCTCTACTCCAAAATCTTTCTTAGCCTTCTCAGCACCTAAGACAGCCATATCATTAAAACTCAGATCTCCTCTCCCACCTACGTCAAATAATACTGCAACTTTAATCTTCTTAGTGGCTGGCGTCGAGACTGTCTGTGTTGAGACTGTTGATGTAGGTGATGAGGTGGCGACTGTATAAGGCGTGGTTCTTGTGCCGGTTGGCTGTTGAGTTAAATATACAACCAGTAATCCCACAGCGATCAATATTATTGCTATAATAACAGAGGCTGTTATACGTGAGATGGCTTTTCTCATATACATTCGCCAAGAAAATTTTTGTCAGAAATATTAAAATTTTATTATGGCATTAATAAGAGGATCTTTATGTAAGTTTATATATTTATATAAAATGATCATAGGATGAATATCTTTTTTGCGGCGGAGGTCGTTTTTATTTTCTTATGATAAAAAGTTTTTTGAGGTTGCAATTTTTATGAGTTCATATGTCAAAGGATTTATTAATGGTAGAATATATACATCATTTATTCCTAGAAAAATTGTAGATTCTTTTGTGGTGATAAATGGAAGGATCGTTTTTGTTGGTGAGAGTAAGAAGACTATTGATATTGTGAGAAGATTCAATGGCGAATTAATAGATCTTGATGAGAGAACTGTTTTACCAGGCTTTATAGACGCTCATATGCACGTTGATGGCGTTGGAACATCTTTAAACACATTAGATCTTAGGGGAGTGTCAAGTATTGAAGAGCTTAAAAAGATCTTGAGAGAATATGCTGAAAAAAGTAGTGGGAGATGGATCATTGGGAGAGGATGGGATCAAGAGTTGTTTAAAGAGAAGAGATGGCCCACCAGATGGGATCTTGATGAAGTAGTTAGAGACAGACCTGTTATTCTAACTAGAGTATGTGGCCATGCTGCTGTGGTTAATTCAAAAGTTGTTGAGCTTCTAAACCTGAGAAGCATAGATTCACCAGATATCGTGAGAGATGAGAGTGGAGAGCCTATAGGAGTTGTTAAAGAAAATATTCTTTCAATGGTTAGAGAGAGAGCTAGAGAAGAGTTTTCAGATGAAGATTTTGAGAAATTCTTTTTAGACGCTCTAAGATATGCGGCGTCTCAAGGAGTTACTACCCTAGGGTTTGTAAGTTGCGACTTAAGATCTTTTAATACTCTCATGAGGATAAGAAGCAGAGGTCCTCTGTCTGTGAGAGTTAGAATATATCTCAGTCCTGGGAAAGATCCTAATGGAATAGATCTTTCCACGTTAGAGTTGATCAAGAGAATAAGGATCTCAAGAGATTTCGGAGATGATTATATAAAGATCAAGGGGTTCAAGATTATTGCTGACGGAAGTCTTGGAGCAAGAACTGCATGGCTTTCAGAGCCTTATTCAGATGATCCTTCTACATCAGGCTATTCAACAATTGATAAAGAGAGGCTTCGAAAGATCTCTGAGGATGTGGATAACATGGGAATGCAACTGGCTATACACGCCATTGGAGACAAGACTCTTGATATGTTAATCGAGATCTATAGCAGATTAAGAGGTGGAAGACATAGAATAGAACACGCCTCTGTGGTGAGAGATGATCAGCTTGAGAGATTAAGAGAGTTAAAACCTGTCTTAGTTGTTCAGCCTCATTTTGTTGTTACAGACTGGTGGGCCAGAGAGAGACTTGGAGAAAAAAGAATTAAATGGCTGTACAGATTTAGAGATTTCATAAGAAATGATATTCCTATGGCATTATCAACAGATGCTCCGGTAGAGCCTCTCAACCCCTGGGAGACTGTCTACGCCGCCGTCTCAAGAGGAGGCTTCAGCGAGACTCCTTATTATGAAGAGACTAGAGAACATTCTCTAACTCTAGAAGAGACTTTACATTATTACACCATAGGATCTGCATACGCACTTTTAGAAGAAGATCTGTTGGGATCCTTAGAAGTTGGAAAGTATGCAGATTTCATAGTGATAGACAAAGATCCTTTTGAGACAGATGTTAAAAAACTGAGAGAGATCAAAGTTTTAGAGACTTATGTGGGAGGAGTCAAAGTTTTTCCATAGATCCTTTTGAGACTAATGATATAGTAACAATGTATCTATCGCCTAAAGCCTCTTTCAAAACTCCTTCTAATCTTCCAATGAGTTTGTGAGCCTCATCGATTCTCATGTTCTCAGAGATGCCGCAGACAAGATCTACGAGAACCTTATCTTCTGCAGACAAGATCTTTATGCTATAAATTTTTATCATACTCTTAAGCTCAGGATCTTTATTCAAAACCTCTCTCACAATCTCTCTCACACTTCTCTCCTCAATACATAGAGGCTCCACATGGATCATGACGCTGGATATTTTAGAGAACTCCTTCATAAGATCATGTCTCAGCTTCTCAACGATTTTCTCAGAATCTCTTACACTAATCTTAGGATCAACCTCAACATGAAATCTCACATGATATCCTTTTTCATCAGTCTTGACATCTATATCATGAACCTTCTTAACATCTTTATATGTTCTCGTGATCTCTCTAATTCTTTTGATAATAAGATCTTTAGTCTCGTCTTTAGGCTCCATATGAATGATAAAATCAATATATTTTTTTGTCTGTGTTCTCATCTCATTCTCTATTTTATCAATAATCTCATGAGACTCTCTAAGAGAAATCGATGAGGGCATCTCAACTATAGCATCTAAAAATATTTTTGATCCTGATCTTCTTGCTCTGACGCTCTTGATATTTACATTATATTTTGAAGCTGTTTTTCTGAAAAGATCTATTATGTCGCTTGGAGCTTTATCCATAAGTTCATCAATTGACATTTTAGCAAGTCTGAGAGAGGATCTTGCTATATACCCAGCGATCATGATGCTTATTATCATATCAACATATTTCATGTAAAAGCCTGTGTATAAAGATCCTATTATGCTTAATGTTAAAACTGATGATGTGGCCATAAGATCACTTTTATAATGAATTGAGTCAGCCTCTAAAACAGTTGATCCATATAAAATTGCTCCTCTAGATAAAGCTCTTGCTCTCCACAGATCAATTATCATTGTGATGGCTATTAAAATTGATGACCATATAGTGAACTCCAACATATATTCTGTAGAGAATACTCTGTGAATAGACTCGTATAATATATATACAAAGATCATTATTAGAAGAATTGAGATCCCTAGTGTGCCAATGCTCTCAGCCTTCTCATGACCATATAGATGTTCTCTGTCGACAGGCTTCGACGCGACATATAATGATGTTATCGCCACAATATTCGCCGTCAGATCTGTTATACTATGAAAAGTGTCTGCCAAAACCGCCAGACTTCCGGTGTTTAAATAAACTATTAATCTTATGAAGAATATGAGAAATGTTGCTATAAGAGAGACTATTGCAAGTCTTATCTTAGGCTCTCTAAAAAATATGTTGAGCCTCATCTTTGCTCATTGCCTGAATCTTTTATATTCTTTCTATACCGAGGAACTGAGCGATATTATATATTATAGGAGGCTTCCACCATTGTATTGTCAATACTTTTATAAGTCCTATTATATAGGCTATCACGATCCCTAGGTATATCAATATGTTTATCACGAACCCTATGAAAGGTATGAATCCTATGATGAATGTTATAACCCATGTTATTATTAACAATATGAAGAATGCTATTGATAGATAAGACCAGTATCTGACATATTTAGATCCTGGTCTCAAAACAAGTCCTATTACGGCGCCGACTATACTTAGCAGCCATGCTATAAATGCCCATATTCTCTCATCTTCACTTACACCGCTCATATATGCACCATTAATATTCTCTGTTATTTTATATATAAGTGACGAGAGTTTATGTTAGTTTATAATCATTTTATAAAAGATCCTGTTCATGGATATATAGGTATTACAGATCTTGAGAAATGTGTCATAGACTCCTCTCCAGTTCAGAGACTTAGAAGAATTCTTCAGCTGCCGACTTCTCAATACGTGTATCCAGGAGCAACACACACAAGATTCTCACATTCGATAGGCTCTATGCATATTGCAGGTCTCATGAGCCTCAACATATTAAATAAGATTCTTCCGTCAACATCTGATGACGCAAGATCTTTACAACAATTTATGAGGTTAGTTCTGCTTCTCCACGATGTTGGGCATGGACCTTATTCACATACTTTTGAAGAGGCAGTGTTGTATCCTATGAATATTAACCATGAGATCATTGGTTCAAAAATTGTTTATGAGAATAATGATATCAGATATTGTCTAGAGACTTATGGTAAAAATCATATTTTTGATCATAAAGATCTTTCGCAGGCAATATCTTCTAGAACACCTTCTGAATGGCCTCTCTTAGGTATTAAAGGCTCTGATGAGTATGTCGAAAGATCTTTTTATTACATATTGAAAGGATCTTTCTCAGCAGATATATTAGATTATCTCATGAGAGACTCTTATTATACAGGAGCTGGATATGGAAACGGCGTAGACTGGGTCAGAATAGCATATAATCTGATCCCTACGTCAAGAGGTCTAGCTCTGAATGAGAAGGCTTTAGACGCTTTTGAACATGTGATCATAGCTAGATATCATATGTTTATGTCGGTATATTATCATAAGACTAGTAGAGCTATTGATATAATGATCAGTGAGGCTTTGAAAGGATCTTTCGAGACTTTCAAAGAATATATTGAGGATCCTGAGAGATATCTGTTGTTAGATGAATATTCTATTCTGATGATCCCGGAGTTCAGAGAGAACGTCTATATAAAAGATCTTATGAAAAGAAAGATTAGATTTACAGCTGTTGAGGAATATAGAATACCTATTCATAGAGACATAAATTTTCTCACAGGAATATTAGATAGAGAACGTCTAAACAAGATCCTTTATGAGAAGATTCCTGAGAATATGAGAGGAAAAGTATTCATAGACACGCCAATACTACCTCTTAACCCAATGTTTCATAGCGAAGATCTTTTGATTTATAAATCTGACAGATCCGTTGTTTTAAAAAGATTTGAAGAGACAACACTTGGACATCTGGCTGAGAGCGTTGTTGTGGTGAGACTATATATAGATAAAGAGTTTTTAGATAAGAAAAATGAGGCTTTAAGTATATTCAGAGAAGTCCTAAAGATCCGTGGAATAAGATCTTTTTATTAAAAATATAAATAAATCTTGCATCGGGATAAGAATTGTATTGTTCACAGGCTCCTGGTAAAGTGATTTTATTTGGAGAACATTTTGTTGTGAAAGGATTTCCAGGGATAGGTGTTGCGGTTAACATGTATGCTAAAGCATGTTCAGAGGCTTATGAGAAGAATCATGTGTACTCAAGACAGCTTGGAGTTTTATATGATGAGGAGAAGAACATTGGCAGAGAAAATAGTTTTGATAAAATCTTTGAGATCTTAAGAGGATTAGGCTGTCTAAAAAGATTTAAAGTATTCATAGACTCTGAGATCTATATAGCATCTGGAATGGGGTCTTCAGCAGCAGTCTCAGCGGCAGTAGCACATTCACTTCTAAAAGCATGTGGCCATGAGACTGATAAAGATCTTGTGTCAAAAATAGCTTTTGAAGCTGAGAAGATTATTCATAAAAAACCTAGCGGTATTGACAATACTCTTGCAACATACGGAGGATTCATATATTATAAAGCAGGAGTATTTAAGAGAATAGACGTCTCCTGGCCAGAGGATTACGAGCTTCTCATAACAAACACAGGCATTGAGAGAAACACAGGCGTCGTAGTCAGAGAAGTTCTGGAGCTATATGAGAGAAGAAAAAACATTATTGAACACGTCTATTACGCCGCTGAGAGACTTGTTGAAGAAGCAGTAGTATTGTTAAAAAACGGTGACATAGAGACGCTGGGAGAACTTATGAACATCAATCAAGGACTTCTGTATTCTATAAACACCTCATGTCAGAGATGTGAAGAGATCATATGGCTCTTAAGAAGATTCGGAGCCTTAGGAGCAAAAATAAGTGGAGCAGGAAGAGGAGGGATAGTGATAGCATTATTTAGAAAAAAAGATCTTGAGAAAAATATTTCAGAGATAAATAGATATATCAACAACATATTTATCGCAAAACCAGATCTTTACGGAGTGAGATCTCTATAAAACTTTGATCCTTCAGATATCTTATCTTATGCAGATTATTATAAAGATCTAGATGAGCATTTCTCTATGAGTACATAGGCGGATTTGTAATATCAATAAGTGTTGTTGCATTACAACTGAAAGCCTCGCTCTTTAGGGCGGGGAGGAGGTCAGACACAGAATATTTGGGATAGAAACTTTTCTCAACAATATATTCATTATGTGCATCAACATGTGCTACATTAATAATAGAGAGAGTTAGCAATACTATTAACAGAGCCTGTGAAGGTATCATTTCTCTTAACACATCTCTTACTTCTGTTAGATCATTAGATACAATAAATATAACTCTAATATTTGAACAAGATGTTCAATTAATTGAACAAAAAGATCACATGTTTATAAAGCACTACGATTCTAATAATTATATGTCTAACATTTTATAAGGATCCTCTCAAGATATTTTTCATGATCCTATATGTTTAAACAGGTTCTAGAAAAATAAATTTTCTTACCCAGCTTTGAATCTCAGGCTTTTTATTGTGATATCTTTATAATTAAGTCTTTATATTATTTAATGAGAGATATTTCAGGTGATCTATATTGTATCATCCATGGATCCCTAATTCAGATCCTAAGATTAAAGAGGATATGCTGAGATCTTTAGGAGCATCTTTCGAGGATCTTATCAGAGATATTCCTGAGAAGATTAGATTAAGAAGAGAGCTTGAGATAGGCTTTGGAAGACCTTTGTCAGAACATGAGGTCTCAATTATTCTTGAGAAGATCTTGTCTAAAAATGTCGTCTTTAAAGATCCTCCGCCTTTTCTCGGAGGAGGAGTATGTCCTCACGCGGTTCCTTATGTTGTTAAATATATTTTGATGCGTGGAGAGTTTTATACTGCCTATACGCCTTATCAGGCAGAGATTAATCAGGGACTTATGCAGGTTTTATTCGAGTATCAAAGCATGATCGCTGATCTATATGATGTTGATGTTGTCAACTCTTCAATGTATGATGTGTCTACAGCAACTGCAGAGGCTATCAGAATGATGATGAGGATAACTAGAAAAAGAGGTGTTTTAGTTCCTGAGAAAATGAATCCTTTTATTAAAAAGGTTGTTGAGACATGGATATGGCCTGTCGACGGAGTCTTAATAAGATATAAAATAGATCCTGCCGAAGGGATCTTGATCTTAGATAAATTCTCTGAGAACGAGATCGGAGGATTATATCTTGAGAACCCTAGTTTTCTCGGAGAAATTATTGAAGAGACAGATCTTTTGAATGATTATGTTAAAAAGAAGAAGTTTATATTTATAGTAAATGCAGAGCCTCTCTCACTAGGATTGTTAAAACCTCCTGGAGAATATGGTGCAGATATAGTTGTTGGAAACGGGTCTAGCCTAGGTCTGGGGATGAATTATGGAGGACCTTCGCTAGGGATTTTAGGCATCAAGATGAGAGAAGAATTCATCAGACAACTTCCTGGGAGACTTATTGGAGCAACTAAAGAAGTTGATGGAGATAAAAAAGGTTTTGCGATGATTCTACAGACACGTGAACAACATATTAGAAGAGAGAGAGCAACAAGCAATATAACGACAAACTCAGCATTAGAGGCGGTGGCTGCTGCAGTCTATCTATCTTATGTTGGTGAGAAAGGTCTTAGAAGACTTGGAGAAAGTATTTATCAGAGAACTGTGTATATGAAAAATAGAGTTGAGAAAGATCTTGTTGGTAAGGCATGTATAAATTCTGAGAGAAGATTCTTCTTCAGAGAGCTTCCAATAAGATTTATCACAAGATCTTATAGAGAGATCCATAGAGAGCTTCTTAAGAGAGGTATTCACGGAGGGCTTCTGCTTGATAATCTTATGGAGGGCATGGTCAATACCTCATTATTCTGTGTGACAGAGCTTCACAGTCGTAGCCACATAGATCTTCTCATAAAAACTTTGGCTGAGGTGGCGTGACATGAGATGGAGACAGGCTTATTGGGATGAGAATTTTATACAAGATAAGAAGAGATATGGCGAAGGACCTTTAATACCTTATGAAGATGATTTCAGAGAAATTAAAATAGATCTTCCGGAGAACATCTTGAGAAGATCATCAACAGGACTACCAGATCTTCCTGAGATAGAAGTTGTAAGACATTTCATAAGATTATCACAGATGTCATATGGAGTCGACACAGGCCCAGTACCCCTCGGATCTTGCACAATGAAATATAATCCTAAGATAGCAGATTTTCTAACTCAAAGTCCTGCCATTACAGATGTTCATCCTCTACAAGATGAGGATACAGTGCAAGGTCTCCTAGAGATCATATATTTAACAGAGAGATGGTTATCAGAGATCGTTGGTATGGATAAATGTAGTTTTCAGCCTCCCGCAGGAGCTGCTGGAGAGCTCTCTGGAGCAATAATGATCAAGAGGTATCATCATGATAAAGGTCAGATGAGAGATGAGATGTTGATACCAGACTCTGCACACGGATCGAATCCTGCAAGCGCCGCCATGGCAGGTTTCAAAGTTATTAGGATCCCTACGTCTTATAAGGGGACTGTTGATCTAGATGCTTTGAGAAGTGTTGTGTCAGATAAGACTGCCGGCATAATGCTTACAAACCCTAACACTCTAGGGATCTTTGAAGAAGATATTCTAGAGATCTCAGATATAATACATAAGACAGGAGGATTATTATATTATGATGGAGCTAATTTAAACGGGATCTTAGGGATCGCCAGACCAGGTGACATGGGTTTTGATATTGTACATCTGAATCTTCATAAGACATTTTCATCGCCGCATGGAGGAGGAGGACCTGGCGGAGGAGTTGTATGTGCCAGAGGAGAGCTTGTTGATTATCTGCCCAGGCCTCTGATAATGAAAGAAGGCTCTAGATACTACTGGGATTATAATTGTGAGAGATGTATTGGTAGAATATCAGCTTTTTATGGAAATATTATTCCTGTGATAAGAACATTTATATATATAGCATCTTTATCAGGAAGAGGACTTAGAGAAGCTGGCGAGATAGCTATTATAAACACAAATTATTTCATCAAAAGACTTATGGAGAAGCCTTATTATCAGCTTCCATATGATCCTTCTAGACCTAGAAAACATGAGGTTGTGTTCAGTGCTAAAAAAATTCTTCAGGAGACTGGAGTGTCTGCAGAAGATATCTCAAAGGCATTATTAGACGAAGGATTTCACGCGCCGACAATGTATTTTCCTCTGATAGTTGATGAGGCTCTTATGATAGAGTTTACAGAGACTGAATCTAGAGACGTCCTAGATCAATATGCTGAAGCTCTTAACAGAATTGCAGAGGTTGCATACAAAGATCCTTCTCTTGTGAAAAGCTCTCCGAGAAACACCTCTGTGAGAAGACTTGATTATGTGAGAGCTAATCATCCTAAGACACTTGCGCCAACTAAAAAGTTTTTAGATAAAATATGGTAAAGTCTCAGGGTAGGTCTCATTGAGTGATCAAGAAAATAAAAAATTTAATATATATGATCTAAACAATCTATGGATTGAATATGATAAACAGAATGATTCTTTGTATATATATTTTGCTCCAGAAAATGTTGAGGCCGAAGAATCTTTTCTAATAGGAGATGATGTGATAGTTGCTGTAAAAGATGATTCTCTGATCTCTATAACAATAATGAATTTCTCAAAAAGAATAGGTGTAGAGCTCTGCTGAAATAAAGATCTAGTCAGTTGTCTGATAAATTAATCTTCTAAGTGTTTTTATAAGATCTCTCTCAGTCACAAGCCCTTTAGGATCTTTCTCAGTCCCAAGGATCGCGCACCCGGTGTTGTCCTCAAGTATTTTTTTAGATGCTTCTCTGATACTAGTCTCAGGATCTATGAATAATGGTCTTCTAATATTTCTGGCTTGTGATATCGGTCTTGTAAGTATATCTATTGATGTAAGCTCTCTGTTTCTACTAAAGATCTCTGCCAACTCATTTATTATATCAAGCATAGTCGTGATTCCAATGATCTTTCCTTCAGAATCTTTTATAGGCATTCTTCTAAATCCCCTCTGGATCATTAGTCCGATGACTTCTGCTATTGAAGCATCTTGATCAACATAATCAATCTCTCTAGTAGCGATCTCTATCACAGGAGTATCTATAGGAAATATGTTTTCTAAACTCTCGATGAGGCTATTCTCAGAGACCACTCCTATGACAAGATCTTCTCTTGACAACACTATACACTCCATAGATAGATTATGAAATATCTCGATCAATGTGTTGACATCTGTCTCAGGATCTAGAGAAGGATATTCTTTAGCTATATATGAAGTAGGCTGTCTCAATATGCCGTCAATTCTTCCCATCTCTGTTAATACGCTCCCCTCCTCACTTGCTATAAAAATCTCTTTCGCAAGATCTTTTATAGTGATCATTTTAACAACTCTTCCGCTTACAGTCTTATTATATGTTGCACAAGATCTTCTTATTCTTCCAAGTCTCAAAATAAGATCCCATGTCTCAAGATCTTTAATTAGAACAGGGACTAATATATCGATCATGTCCAAAGCTTTTTTAATACTCATAATCTCTTCATCTAATTATTCATTAAGAAGACTATTAATATATCTTTTCTTGAAGATAATATCTTGGAACAAGTTTATAAGGTAGGCTGACATGGTCAGCGACTATATCATAGAGATCATTGGAAAAAGAATTACTGGAGACATTGTGTGGAGCGATAATATTGCATACTCAATGAAGAAATGGAGAGAGATTTTTAACGTGTCTCAGAGTGAGCTGGCAAAGGTCATGGGCGTGGCTCCCAGCGTCATAAATAATTATGAGAAGGGGAGGAGAAGTCCTGGAGCAAAATTTGTTAAAAAATATGTGGAGGCTCTTCTACAGATAGACTCTTCAAGAGGATGGTCTGTTGTAAGAGATCTTATGAAAAGTCTCAATATTAATCCTAATGCTATAATTGATATCGGAGAGTTCGATAAGCCTATTTCATTAGATGAGCTTGTTGATGCTGTAAAAGGAATTATTCTCAACTCTATTTTTCAGATAAAATCTTTGTATGGCTTCACAATAATAGACTCTATAAACGCTATACAAAGTCTCTCTGGAAACGAGTTTCTACAGATAATGGGTTTAACAAGTGAGAGAGCTCTCATATTCACTAAAGTCTCCATAGGAAGATCCCCTATGGTCGCCATAAGAGTCGCGCCTGTGAAGCCTGCGGCAGTAGTTCTTCACGGAGGTAAAAGAGTCGATCCTATAGCAATAATACTTGCAGAGAAAGAGGCTATACCACTGATCTTATCAACAGCTGATAACGTTGAAGAGATCTCTAGAAATCTGAGAAGACTTAGAGAAAAAACATGATCTTTACTCGAGAAATTATTCTCGAGATAAATGATTTCAGCTTAAGACATTATTTGTATATGTTTTGAAACATATCCAAGTTAAAGTCTAAACTAAAATATTTATACAAGATCCAGCTGTTAAATATTAATTTAAAAACTTATTCAAAGATATTATTGTAGGAGTGTTAAGGGCGTTTAAAATGTTGATCTTCGCACTTTATAAGGCAGTTCCACCTGACATAGCTAAAGTAGGGACTGTGGGAGGAATATTAAAAAGAGAAGAGGCTCAGCTCGTCATTAATCCACATGATGTTCAGGCTATTGAGGCGGCTGATTATATGAGAAGACTTGCAGGAGGAAAAGTTATCAGCCTCTCAATGGGTCCTCATCAAAGAGTGATTCCTATAGCAAACACTTTATATGATTATGAGGTCTGGGGTGTTGATGAGGCCTATATATTAAGTGATAGAAGAATGGCAGGCGCAGATACTAGAGCGACCGCCTACACTCTTTCTTTAGGCATTAAAAAGATCATAGAGATCCATGAGGAGGCCGTATCTAAGCTGATCGGTGCCATAGAGGAGAATAAAGATATTGGAGAGGTTATGAAGCTTGCTGAAGAGCTGTATAACAAGAATCTTATTCCTAACAAGATTTATAATGACAAGCCTCCTCTCAAGAGATATTCTCTTTTAGAACGTTTTGTCAATAGAGAGATCAGTAGAGAGGATCTTTTGAATAAACTGAGAGAACATAGAGAGAGCCTTAGAAAAGATCTTATTCTTTTCCTAGGTATGAAAGCTGTTGATGGCGAGACAGGAAACACAGGTCCTCAGCTTAGTCAGGCTCTTTCAGAGGCTCTTAAGATTCCTGTGGCGCACGCTACTTATGTGACTAACTTCAGTTATGATCCTGATAAGAAGCTGGTGAGAGTCAGAAGAAGAATAGGAAGAGTGATCCAGGAGATTGAGATGGATCTTCCTGTTCTACTTACTATGAGACCTGAGTATGAGGCTCCGTCTATACCTCTTAGAAGAGGCAGAGATGTTTTGCTGGAGAATTATAAAGGAAAAGTTAGAGATATAAAGATTTTAAATGCTGATGATATCAAGGCTGATCTTAGGGCTATAGGTCTCGTAGGATCTCCCACACAGGTAGGGCCTACTATAGAGGTTAAAAAAACTATCATCAAAAGAATACTAGGAAGATCCATCAGAATATTAAAAGATGTTGAAAAAATAAAGATCGGTGATAAAGAGTTCGGTCCCTACAAAAAAGATGAGATAATAACAGATCCTGACAAAGATCTTGTGAAAGAGCTTGTTGAAAAAGGATTTGCTAAAATATATGATTATGATGATCTTGCTGATGAGATAATCAATATATTAAGCAGAAGAGAAAGAGGATGATCTTATGAGCGGATCCAGTCTTGAATCCAGGCTTCTCCCTGCAACACCAGACCTAGAGTCTTATAAAGATGCGTGGGGCTTCATAGAATATATTGAGGGAGAGCTTTTTGAGATCAGTCTCGAGACTCTTGGTGCTGCGAACAAGGTCGCTAGAAAAGCTGGGATGAAAGTTGGTGCAGTAATCCTAGGTCACAAGATTCCTGAGGAGATCTTGAGAGAGCTTATTTATAGAGGTGCCGACTACGTCATATATGCGGATCATCCAGAGCTTGAGCATTATAATCCTATAGCATATACAGAAGTTCTTTATCAAATGATCGAGAGATACAGGCCTTGGGCATTATTTTTCATGGCAGATGATCTTGGGAGAGACCTCGGTCCTAAAGTTGCTTATAGAGCTACAACTGGCATGGCTGCTGACTGTATAGATTTTGATGTAGAAGATTTCGAGTTTAAACTTGCTGGAAAAACTTATAAGAATCTTCTTGCACAGATCCGTCCTGCCGCCATATGGATAGCAAAGATATTCACACCGAGACACAGACCTCAGATATCTGGTGTGAGACCAGGATATTTCAAGCCTCCTCCTCGAGACCCCAATAGAAGAGGCGATATAATAAGGTTTGATCCTTTGATTCCTGAGGAGGCTAAGAGATTTAGAGTTGTGAAAGTTGAGAAGCTTCCAGAGGAGAAAGATCCTTTGAGAGATGCAGAACTGATCGTAAGTCTCGGTATGGGGATCACTAGAAGACCTGGTGGAGAACCTGATCCTGTGAAAGCATTTGAGATGGCAAAAGAGCTGGCCGAATATATAGCGAAGAAGCTTGGCGTCAAAACCGCTTTAGGAGCTTCAAGAGCTCTCATACATGCTGAGCTTAAAGAGTTGGAGGGGAAGATAACACATGATATGCAAGTTGGACAGACTGGAAAAGCTGTCTCACCAAAGATATATATTGCTGCTGGAATAAGTGGTGCTATACAACATAAAGTTGGTATGCAGAGCTCTGAGAATATAATTGCCATAAATATCGATCCTAACGCTCCTATATTTGAGATTGCCACACATATAATAAATGAGGATCTTTACACAGCTATTCCTAAGATAATTGAGGCTTTGAAAAAGAGATTAGGTGAGTGAGAGGGGTTTTCACATGGTTGAGAAATATGATGTGGTTATAGTAGGGGCAGGCTTAGGAGGCTCTGCCGCAGCATATTATCTCGCCAGAAAAGGCTATGACGTCATAGTCGTTGAGAAAGCTCATGTCCCTGGTCAGAGAAATGTGACTGGAGGAGTCATATACACATCATTTGAAGAAGGATATGGTCTAAAAGATCTTTTTCCTAATTATGTTGAGGAGGCTCCTCTCGAGAGAAAGATCACTAGATATAAAATGTGGTTCATATCAAAAGTTGAAAGATCAAATGGAGAATATAAATATCGTCTCCTAGATCTTTCGGAGACATTTTTAGATCGATTTGTACATGGAGAGGCCTTGAAATCAGAAGGATACTCAGTTTTGAGAGCAAAATTTGATAAATGGCTTGCCTCAAAGATCATTGATGTAGGAGGTTTTGTGTTGACAGACACTACTGCTGAAAGTCTTATATGGGATAAAGACAGGATTGTTGGTGTAAGAACTAATAAAGAGGAGATCTACGCAGATCTTGTTATAGATGCAAGCGGCGTGACAAGCACATTAGTCATCGAGGCAGGCCTGAGAAGACATGCAGATCCTTCTGATGTGTATCATGGTATAAAACATGTTTATGAGCTTGGAGAGTCTGAGATTGAGTCTAGATTCGGTGTGAAAAAAGATGAGGGAGTTGCGATAGCTGTTGCAGGAGATTTTCTATATGGAGCAAAAGGTGGAGGCTTTATATATACTAATAAAAACACAGTGTCTATAGGTCTTGTTCTCGATATGAAATCTATGTTAGATGTTTTAAGAAATAGATTTGACAGTATTGGCAAGCCTTTAGACATGCTTGAGGAGATGGAGTCTCATCCAGCTATATCAAGACTTATAGAAGGAGGGAAACTTGTGGAGTATTCAGCACATAATGTTCCAAAAGGCAGAAGACTTTATCTTGAGAAGCCATATAGATCTGGTTTTCTAGTTGTTGGAGATGCTATGGGAGCTTTTGTGAAGATAGGTGCGATGATTGATGGAATGAGAAGAGCTATCGCCACTGGGATAATGGCTGCCAAAACATTTGAATATGCAAAATCTAGAGGAAAATTTGATGAGACTACACTATCGTTTTACAAAGATCTTTTGAAGCCTATTACAAGAGACATAAATAGATATAGAAGAGAGAGTATAATAGCTGAAAGCTCTTTAGTCTATGGATTCGGATACAAGATCTTGTTAAATATAATGGGTAAAACCGAGAAGAGCGACAGATACGTGAACAAAGATCCTAGGGATGCTATTCAAAGGATCCAGTATAGAACAAGTCTTCTGAAGTATAAAGAGAATAAAGAATATGTTCATATACAGGTTGATTATGAGAAAGCTGATAAAGATCCTTATAAGATGTGGGTTTCTGCATGTCCAGTGAATTGTTACACGCTTGTTGTCGAGGGCAAAGGAGTTTTCGCCTCATA